>CAZZWT010000087.1:0-10583 GCA_964657775.1 uncultured Candidatus Methylacidiphilales bacterium
CTCGCGCGGCAAGGGCGGCTCGATGCATTTCTTCGACGCCAAGAAGCATTTTTACGGTGGTCACGGCATTGTGGGCGGGCAGATTCCGCTCGGCACCGGTCTGGCCTACGCGCAGAAATATCTCGGCACGAACCGAGTTACGCTCGCCTACATGGGTGACGGCGCGATCAACCAGGGCGCGGTCCATGAGGCGATGAATTTGGCCGCGCTCTGGAAGCTTCCGATTATTTATATTATTGAAAACAACGAGTGGTCGATGGGCACCTCGCAGGCCCGTTCCTCCGCTGGCGATCCGTTGACCAAGCGTGCGGGTGCCTTCGACATGGCCGCCATTCAAGCCAACGGCATGGATATCGACGACGTCCGCGCCAAGACCTTCGAAGCCGTCTCGCTCGCCCGCACGGAAAGCCAGCCGACCTTGATGGAAATCAAGACCTACCGTTACTTTGGCCATTCGATGTCCGACCCGGGCAACTATCGCACGAAAGATGAAATCGAGTGCCGCAAGAAGAACGATCCGATCGAGCTCTACAAGGCCCGCCTGCTCGAGCAGAAGGTAGCGACCGAGGAAAGCCTCAACGCCATCGACGAAGAAACGCTCGCTGCCGCGCAGGCCGCCTATGATTTCGCCGAAGCCAGCGCCGAGCCCGAACTCGATACCGTGTTTGAAGATATCTTCACTCCTGAAGACCAGATCCCTGAGTTCCGCCCGGACCTCCGCAATCAGGTGAGCTAAGCCTGATTGCCCGTGCCGTCCGTTTCCTGTTTTAGTTCGATTTAACCGAGAGATTATTCATGCCTACCCTGACCTACCGCGAAGCCCTGAACGAAGCCCTGTCCGAAGAAATGGAGAGGGACGACCGGGTCATGCTCATGGGCGAGGAAGTCGCCGAGTATGATGGCGCCTACAAAGTCAGCAAAGGCCTGCTGAAGAAGTTCGGCCCGAAGCGCATCATCGACACGCCCATCAGCGAGACCGGCTTTTCCGGCTTGGCCATCGGCGCCGCGATGTACGGCTTGCGTCCCGTGGTCGAGTTCATGACGTGGAGCTTCTCCCTCGTCGCGTATGACCAGATCATCAATAACGCCGCGCAGGTTCGCTACATGTCGGGCGGCCAGTTCTCGTTCCCGATCGTGTTCCGCGGTTCCTCGGGCGGCGGCTTGCAGGTCGGCGCGACCCACTCGCACACGCCGGAAAATTGGTACGCCAACGTTCCCGGCCTGACGGTCATCACGCCCGCTTTCCCTGACGATGCGAAGGGTCTGCTCAAGAGCGCCATTCGCAGCAACAACCCGGTTTGCTTTATCGAAAACGAGAAGCTTTACGGATTCAAGGACGAGGTGCCTGAGGGTGAATTCCTCATCGATATCGGCAAGGCCAAGGTCCGCCGCGAGGGGAGTGACCTGACCATCGTGAGCAACAGCGGCTCGACCCATCGCGCGTTGGCCGGTGCAGCCCGTCTCGAGGCGGAAGGCATTTCCTGCGAAGTCATCGATCTGCGCACAATCAAGCCGCTCGATTTCGCCACCATCGCCACGTCGGTCGCGAAGACCAATCGCTGCCTCATCGTGGAAGAGAACAAGCCGTTCGCCGGTTGGGGCGCGCAGGTCGCCTACCAGATCCAGCGCGAATGCTTCGACGATCTCGACGCGCCGGTACATCGCCTCACGTCGCTCGATGTGCCGCAGCCCTACAACTTTGGTCTCGAGCAGGCCGTGTTGCCGAATGACGAGCGCGTCGTCGCGGCGATCAAGTCCGTCCTGGCTTAAGGCCGAGTGGCCATGAGCAAGATTCATCTTCCGGACGGCATCACAGTTCGCTGGCTCGGCCACGCCACCTTCGATATCGTGGGGCCGGCCGGGCAGAAATTTCTGATCGATCCGTTTATCGTCAACAACCCGGCCTTCCCGAAAAACCTCGGCGCGCAGGTCACGCAGCAAGGCGCGTATGATGCGCTGCTCGTCACCCACCCGCACTCGGATCATTTCGAGGATGTCCTGCCGTTGCTGCTCGACGATGGACTGTTGCAGGCGGTCATGCAGTTCGATCTCGTCAGCTATGTGAAATCGCATGGCGTTGAAGAGCGCCAGCTCATCGGCATGAACACCGGTGGCACGGTCACCTTTAAGGATGTGCGCATCACCATGGTGCCCGCCGTCCACACCAGCTCGGTCACGGTCGGCAGCACGCAGCGCGCGATCGGCGTGGCCGTCGGCTACGTGCTCCGCTTCGCCAACGGCTTCACCATCTACAACACGGGCGACACCGCCGTGACCATGGACATGAAGATCGTCCACGATCTCTACAAGCCCGACCTCGTCATCCTGCCCATCGGCGATTTCTACACCATGGGCGCGGAGCAGGCGGCCTACGCGCTTAACTTGCTCAAGCCCAAGTTCGCCATCGGCGGCCATTGGGGCACGTGGAACGGCATGCCGCCCGGCACGCCCGAGGCGCTCGAAAAAGAACTGGCGCAATACCAGCTTCACACGCAACTTATCAAACTGAAACCCGGCGAAACGCTCACCTGATTTTTATATGGCCAAAGATATTCTCATGCCCCTGCTCAGCCCCTCGATGACCGACGGGACCGTTGTTAAATGGTTAAAAAAGGAGGGCGATGCGGTGAAGTCCGGCGACGTTCTCGCCGAAGTCGAAACCGACAAGGCGACGATGGACCTTGAGGCGTTTGACTCGGGCATCCTGCGCAAGATTTTGGTGGCCGAAGGCACGAAGGTTCCGGTGCAGACCCGCATCGGCATCATCGGCACGAAGGACGAGAAGATCGACGAGTCCGCACCCGCGGCGCCTGCGTCAGTGAAGGTCGATAAGGAAGCAACGGCGGCGCTTGGTAAGGAAGAAGTCAAGGAGGAGAGCAAGGCTCCCGCTCCGGCCCCCGCGGCCACGTCCGCACCGAGCGCTCCGTCGAATGGCAGCCGCATCAAGGTCTCGCCGCTGGCCAAGAAGATTGCCGCCGACACCGGTGTCTCGCTCGCCACGCTGACCGGTTCCGGTCCCGGCGGACGTATCGTGAAGAAGGACGTGCTCGGCGCGCCTTCGGGCGGCAGCGGCGGCGGTTCCTCCATTTACGCCAAGGGTCCGATCGCCAAGGACGGCAGCACCAAGCTGACCACCATGCGCTCGGTCATCGCCAAGCGCCTGCTCGAAAGCAAGACGACGATCCCCCATTTCTACCTGACGATCGAAATCGATGCCAAGCCGATGATGGAACTGCGTACGCAGCTCAACGATTCCCTCGGCAAGCTGCCGAAGCCCGTCAAACTGAGCTTCAACGATTTCGTGCTCAAGGCCTCCGCCGAAGCGGTGCGCCGCGTGCCCGCCGTGAATGCCTCGTTTGAAGGCGACTCGATCCGCCAATTCCCCGATGTGCAACTCTCGTTCGCCGTCGCGATCGCGGAAGGGCTCATCACGCCGATCATCAAGGAAGCGCAGAACAAGTCGCTTGTCCAGATCAGCGGCGAGGCGAAGTCGCTCGCGGCCAAGGCCAAGGAAGGCAAGCTCAAGCCCGAGGAATTCCAGGGTGGCACTTTCACCGTCTCCAATCTCGGCATGCTCGGCATCGACAGCTTCAGCGCGATCATCAATCCGCCCCAGGCCGCGATCCTTGCCGTCGGCAACATCGTGAAGAAGGCCGTGGTCGATGCGAACGACACCATCGTCGTGGGCCATCGCCAAAGCATCACGCTCTCGTGCGACCACCGCGTCGTCGACGGCGCGGTCGGCGCGGCGTACTTGAAGGAACTCCGCGAGCTCCTCGAGAAGCCGGCGCTCTTGCTGCTGTAGTTCAGTTGTCGCGGCGGTCGATCGGCTCGGGCCGTGACCGTCGCTGCGGCGGAGCCGCGTTCCTGGTTCCCAAGTTTCACTTGGGAACGCTTCTTGATCCCGCGAGTTCCACTTCGCGCTGCCCCACTTTTCTATATTCGCTAAATTTCCAATCTTTTTAGCAAATTTTAGAAACGCAGCAAACGGTGCTATACCGCCCCTTTCGAAATCTGTGAAAAGATGGGGCCATGAAAGCACATCCTATTTCCAGTCCTGGCGAAAAAGCGGGAAAGCGAATCGAAAGCCGCTCTGCCGAATCCCCTTCGGCTACTTTGCCTCATTCCCTTCTATTTCTGCTCGAACGCAGCCGCGACCTATTTCCCAACGTCCTCTTTTTTCCCCGCAACGGGCTGCAACCCTGCGCGAATCGCTGCGACTTCCACCAGCTCCGCCAGCCGATGCCGCAGGCGGAGGCCGTGGATCAACCACATCAGCGTGAGGAGCGAAACCCCGCCGACGAGATAAAGCGATGTCTCCGCCCGCGTCGGGCTATTCGGCAACGTCAGCAACGCGACCAGCGTGAACGTGAGCAAAATCCCGCCGGTCAGCGACGAGAACGTACTCACATTCATGAAATTCCCCACCCGCGTCAGGCGGCGGCCGCGCGGATAAATCTCGCTCATCGAGCGCAGGCGCAGGTTCCACCAACGGCTGGCGAAGACGTGCATGTCCCAGTTCGTCCAGCCGGTATCGAGCGAGAATTTCCAGCCTTCCTCATCGAGCAGCTTCTCCGTTGTGTGCAGCAGGTGCGAGCGTTCCAGGCCGGTTTCGCTCCAGAACGAAAGACTGCCCGCGGCGCGCCAGCTCACGGCGAGATGCGGCGCGTCCTCTTTCGTCGCAATGACCGCGCGGGGCGTCCGCTTGCCGCGCAGCCAGGTGAAGTAACGCGCCCACGCCCGGCGCCACGGCTGCACGATGGCGAGGTAGAGCAGCAACAAGCGCGCGGGTATGCTATCGAACTTTGTCTCAATCCGCGCCTGCGCCATGTAGCCAAGGCCCACCATGAGCGTGAGCCCGAACATGACGAGCGGAATCAGCCGCAGCCACGCGAGCGGAACCGAGAGGCAAAAGATGAAGAGCGTCACGGCCAGCCACTCCAGGCTGCTCAACAAGCCGGCGAAGGGCGAGTAACGCTTCGGGTAAATGCACTGGAAAAGTCCCGTGCCGAAAATCCCGTGGTAGATAATCGGTCGCGAGAAAAACGAATCCATGCGCACCTGCGAATAGACGTTGCCGTGCCAGATGGCCGAGCCGGTGGGGCCGAAATATTGCAGGTGCTTGTAGCGCAGCATCGCCTCGGCCTCGCCGTAGCCGGTCTGCTGGCTGAAGTAAGTGCGCACCTCGAACCGGCGGTAGTGCCAGACCACGGCCGCCGGGCTGAACCCGATGACGTAGCCAAGCTGCATCAACCGCCAGCAGACATCCACATCGTCGCCCGCTTTGCGATACTCGATATCGAAACCGCCGATCTGGTCCAGCGCCCATTTGTGATAGGCCATGTTACAGCCGGGCACATGTTCCGCGATCGTATCCGTCAGCAGCACGTGGCTTGGCGAACCGGGCGCAGCGCCCACCGTGGCCTGGATCCAATCCGTAGCGGGCGGCGAAATATTGGGACCGCCCACCGCTGCGTAGTCAGCGGAAAGCAGCGTGTGCACGAGGAAATAAAGCCAGTCGCGATCCGCCATGCAGTCCGAATCGGTGAACGCGACCACCGCCCCCTTCGCCGCCGCGATGCCGACATTGCGCGCGGCGCTCAGGCCCTTGTTCACCTGCACGATGTTTCGCACGCCCGGGAAATCCTTCATGATTTCCTGCGTGTTATCCTTCGAGCCGTCATCGACAAAGATGACCTCGTAATTCGGATAGTGCAGATTCTGCAGGGAGACCATGCAATCGCGCAGCGTCCGCGCGCCGTTGTAGGAGCACACCACAATCGAGACCATCGGGAAGGGGACTTCTGGCACGAAGCGCTCATAGAGCGGGCGGCCCGGATTCTTCAGCATCGGCTGCAAGGCGCGATAGCTTGCCTTCGGCGTGCGGTCCGTCTTCACAATGCCGAAAGCCCAATCCGTGACATCGACGCCATCGGTGAACCATTCGTCAGTCCACGAGAAAACGAAGGTCCCGGCCAGCCCGTTTTCAAAAACGGTGGTAACATGCTCCATCAACAAATGGGCCTGTTCCTCTTCCGGGTGGCGAATCGTATCCATGCCGAATTCGGAAAGAATCAGCGGCTTATCTCCGGCCAGATTTTGGAGGCGGCCAAGGTAGCCGACGAGGTCCTTCTTGCGATGGAGGTAGACGTTGTAGCTGTAGAAATCGACCTCGCTCGGCAACAGATATTCGGTTGGCGGAAAATTCGCATAGGCCGCGAGGGCGAGGGGATCGTTCTTCTTCACCACGCGCACGAGCGAGTTGAGAAACTCCTCCATTCGCCGCGCGCCGTACCAGCGCACCAGGTCGGGCGGAATCTCGTTGTCGATGAAGAACCCGAGCATCGACGGATGGCCCGCATTGGCCAGCGCGGCCTTGGCCACGTTGTTGCGGATGGTATCGATCGCCTCGCGGTCATCGAGAAAGAGCACGCGCTTGAACCATGGAATCGTGACCATCACGCGCAGGCGGAATTTCTGCGCGAGGTCGAGGAACCAGCGCGGCGGGGTGTGATAAACGCGCAGCACGTTGATGCCGAGTTCGCACATCAGCTTGAAGTCGATGGCGACTTTTTCCGGCGTGGGCAGGTTGACGCCGCCTTCCGCCGCAGGGCGGAACGGACCGTAAGTCACGCCTTGGAGATAGAACTTATTTTCACCTTCAAAAAAGAACTTCGCCCGCACTTGCAGGCGGGGGAGATCGGTCGCGGCGACAGGTTCCGCGGAAATGACATCGTGCACGCGGGAGTTTCCCCGAGGCGGGCACCTCCGGCAAGACTGGAATCGCGTTCCCCAATTCTACAGTGCGATCGAGAAATTGACTGGATTAGGAATCGCGTTAGTCGCACCTTTCACAACCTGTGAAAATATCTCCTTCCGCCCAGACTCCTCCTGTCCTCAAGCAATTCGCCGGTCTGTGGACCATGGAACGGTATCCCACCAAGGCAAAGGAATGGTCGCTGGATGAAAAGTTCAAGCAGGCGAAAGAGGCCGGGTTCGATGCAGTTGGCGGTGGGGCGATGGCGGAAGTTGTGCCGCTTTGCGAAAAATATGGGATGCAGTACGTCTGCTACATCGACGGCAATGCGAATTACAAAGAACGCCTGAAAGCGGTTGCATCGACAAAGCCGGTGCGAGTCAATGTCCAACACTGCGATCACAACACGTTGCCCAAGGACGCGTTGAAGATTTGGATCAAATTGGAGGCGGAAGCGGAGAGGATAGGCCTCAACGTCGACCTGGAGGTGCACCGCGATACCTGTACCGAGACGCCTGAGAAGGCTTACGAAATTGCCGATCTCTATCAGAAAGCGACGGGCAAGAAAATCCGGTTCTGCTTTGATTTTTCGCACATTGCCGTCGTGAAGCATCTCTATCCGCCCTATGCTCCGCGCCTGCTGGTCCGCCCCGACTTGGTGCAGCGTTCTCGGCAGGTTCACTTCCGTCCTTTTAATGGACACCATTGCCAGATTCCGGCCACGGACGGTAAAGGCAGCGAGACGCCAGAGTTTCTTGACTATCTGGACTTTGTCGATGCCTTCATTGCCTGCTGGATGAAAGGCGCAAAAGGTGGCGAGGTTCTTTATTCCAGCCCGGAATTTGGCCCGGAAGGAAGCGGCTACGGGATCACCGCATTCCCGGATGTGTGGAAGGACGCCAGCTTGCTGCGCGCTAAAACGGAAGCGCTTTGGAAAAAGCACCTGCGGCAGTGGAAAAAGTAATTCAGGTTTTCTTCCCGAGCAGAAAGTACATCTCCGCCAGACCCAGGTTCTTGACCGGTTGCGGGCCACGCGCTTCCCATCGGTAGTGGGGCTCGACCTGTCTGTAGACGTCGGCGGACACGTTAATGCGCCCTGGTGCACCGCTCGATTCCATGCGACTGGCGAAATTGACCGTGGCGCCCCAGACGTCGTAGGCGAATTTCTGCTTCCCGATCACGCCGGCCACGAGCGGGCCGCAGTGGATGCCAATGCGGATTCTCCATCCTTCCGCGCCGAATTTCTGTGAGACCTTTTCGGATGCCGCGCTGATTTCCAGTGCCGCGTCGCAGGCGGCGCGGACCGCGTCCTGATGCAATTCCGGCACGCCGGCTACGGCCATGTAGGAATCGCCGATCGTCTTGATTTTCTCGAGCCCATACTTGGCGATGACATGATCGAACTGGGTGAAGTAGGTATCGAGCCGGCTGATGACTTCGGAAGCGGCGAGGTGCTCGGTCGATTGGCTGAAGTTTTCGAAGTCGGTGAAGATCACGGCGGTGTGGGCGAAATGGACAGGCTCGACAAAGCCGTTGCGCTTCAGTTCTGTCGCGACGGTTTCCGGGAGGATGCCGTTGAGCAGTCGCACGTTTTCGGCCAGTGCGGTTTTCAGGACCGTCTCAAAATACTGATACATCGCGGTCTGGAAACCGGCGCTCTGCCTGAGCACAATTTCATCCGCAGCCGGACCCAGTTGAGGGAGATTTTTGCGGACCGCCTCGCGCATCAACTCGCGCATATTGCTTTCGGAGTTGAGAAAAAACGAGACGGTGAACCCCTGCTTCTCATAATCGAACTTATCGAAGGCCTCCCGCATGGCCGTGAAAAGGGCCTCCTGACTTTCCGCCGTGCCGTCGCGGAGATCGAGTAACCGAGGCAGAAAGATCCGGTTGTAACCGTAAAAGCCGCCCTCGTCGTAGGAGAACTTGCCGTTGCGTTGGCACCATTTCCGAAAGATATTGTCGGACGGTAA
Source organism: uncultured Candidatus Methylacidiphilales bacterium (assembly GCA_964657775.1). Lineage (GTDB taxonomy): Bacteria > Verrucomicrobiota > Verrucomicrobiia > Methylacidiphilales > UBA1321 > JABDGH01. Next base: position 8,731 of record CAZZWT010000087.1, read on the forward strand.
TCGAACATCCGGGCTGATTTGAAATTCGTTCCTGACCCGCTCAATCCAGCCGCGGGTGAGGTCGCGGATGGGTTCATCGGGGTAGTCCTCGTAAATAATCGCATCCGGCTTTTGCATTTCCGACTCCAGGTGCAGGAGGAAATAGGTCGCCATCAGGTGCGAAACCTGGCGCCGGATGTCGGAGGTGGTATCAACCGTGATGCTCACGTCGCAGGTTACGATCATAGACGGCGCTTGCCAAAGAAATCTTCGCGTTTAGAGCTTCAGCATCTTTTGGCGGTAATGCTCGTCAGGCCGGGAATCGATGCGTGCGACATGCTTCGGCGTGAGCCTCTTCGCTCCGCCCAGGACCGCGGAGCCGAGGAAAATGCGCGCCGTCTTTTCCGCCATCATTGTTGCGGCCAGGACCGAGCCGGTCGTTGCGCCGATGGCGATGAGGCCGTGGCTTTGCAGCAGGATCACGCGGGGAGGGCGATTTTCCGCCGTGATGAACTTGTCCGTGTCGGCCATGATTTGTTGCGCGAGGATCGTGCCGGGGTCGACGTACGGCACGAGCACGGACTTCGCGCCGCAGCAGACGATTTCATCCGGGAAACGCCGTTCGTGTGCGAACTGGCGAGCGGCCTCGTCGTTCGCGCAAAGGATCGAATTCACCGCAACGGGATGCGTGTGCCCAACCACATCGATGCCTGGCAGCGAAAGAAAATAGGCGTGGAAAACGGCCTCGACCGAGGGTTTCGGCGCGGAAGAATCGACGCGCGAGGCGAGCAGCGCCTGCTCGACCTCCGCATCGGTCATCGCGCCCGCCTTCAGCAGTGGCAACAGCGCGGAGAAGCGGCACGCGACCAACTGGTCCTCGCGCAGATTCGAGAGGGACGAACCGCTCGCCTTGACGAGAAAGGTGTCGGCGTCGAGACGGCACGAGGTGTTGCCTTCGCCCAGCATGGCCAGCCCGCGATCCTCGCGACCGAGGTCGTGCGAGAGCTTGAGCAGCAAGGCGAGTTTGTCTGCGGGCACCGCGCTCATACGTCGCCGCAGATGGAGACCTCAAGGCCCAGCTCCGCCATCGCGGCAGCCTTGACGAAGAGACCGTTCTTGGCCGCGGCCTTGTCGGGCGCATACACAACCTGGATGTGATTGCTCTTGTGCCGCGCCATCATCTGGTCGCGCGAAATGCCCTGCAGCACGGCGTGCATGATCGGCCACTGCGAGGTGGTCAGCTTCCAGCGCTCGTCCGTCTCGGCCTGCGGCAGCTTGACCACTTCGGCCAGGCCCGTGTCGAACTTCAACTTGCCATCGGCCACGAACACGCGGCTCCAGACAATCCAACCCGGCTTGCTGATGCCCTTCACCGTGCCGCCGCCGAGGCGGAAATACATTCCCGGCTGGCGCTCGCTCGTGGTGCCCTTGTAACCGCCGATGAAATGCGCGGGCGGAGCGGCGCCGGAAATGAGAAATACCCAGACATAAGCGTCGAGCGTCTGATCCTTGTACGGCCGGCCCCAGCGGAGATCGTGCAGCGTGTTTTCCGCCGGATAGCCGAGCTGGCGCCACAACTTATAGGTGACGACGCCATCGAGCCCCGCGCACTCATCGACTTCATTGAAGTGCGGTAGCGCCTCGCCCTTAAAGAGCTCCTTGCCCGTCACCTCGTCGTACACGGGTGGGCGGCTGACGTTGTTGCAAAGGCCCTCGACCAGATCGGAAGCCGGGGCGAGATCCTTGAGACCTTGCTGGTATTGAATGCCGATCGCCGCCGCGCCGAACTCCGCCGCGATGCGCACGGCGGCGATGTACATTTTGCACTGGAGAAGAATCTGGGCCTCGGTGAGGTCGTTCACCTCATCCGTGCC
>CAZZWT010000088.1:0-10419 GCA_964657775.1 uncultured Candidatus Methylacidiphilales bacterium
GATCTCCCGAAATTTTCCGAAGACAGGCGCCCATTCCTGACTAATATTATCCGTTTCATCGACTCAGCCCGCCGACCCGTCCCCATGCTCAATCACGCCAAAAACTTCACCTTCCTCTTTACCGATATCGAGCGGAGTTCCGAGCTCTGGGAAACGCATCCCCAGGCGATGGGCCGTGCGCTGGCGCAGCACGACATGATCTTGCGCACGATTTTCGAGAAGCACGACGGCCATATTTTCAAGACCATCGGCGACGCCTTTTGCGTGGCCTTCGACAACACGCGCGATGCAGTCAACGCCGCCGTCGCCACCCAGCGCGCGCTTGCCGCCGCCGCGTGGGAGGAAACCGGGCCGCTCCGCGTCCGCATGGCCGTGCACGATGGCGAGGCGGAACAACGCGACGACGATTACTTCGGCCCGACGCTGAACCGCGTGGCGCGCGTGCTTTCCGTCGGCCACGGCGGCCAGACTTTGCTCACCCATGTTGCGGCGGATATCGTGCGCGACTCGCTGCCCACCGAAATCATGCTGCGCGATCTCGGCGAGCGCCGGCTCAAGGACCTGCGCCAGCCCGAGCGCATTTTCCAGCTCGTGGTGCAAGACCTGCCCGATAATTTTCCGCCCCTCCGCTCGCTGGAAGTGTTGCCGAACAACTTGCCCGCGCAGGTCACCAGCTTCGTCGGGCGCGAGCGCGAGATGGCCGAGATCAAGCGCCTCTTTCCCGCCACGCGCCTGCTCACCCTTACCGGCCCCGGCGGCACGGGCAAGACGCGCCTGTCGCTCCACCTCGCCGCCGATCTGCTCGATCAATTTCCGCACGGCGTCTGGTTGGTCGAGCTCTCCACCGTTTCCGATCCCGCGCTGATCCCGGATGCGCTGATCAACGCCGTCGGCATTCGCGAAGTGCCGGACCGCTCGCCCCTCGCCACGCTGGTCGAAGCGCTGCGCACGCGCCACCTGCTGCTCGTCTTCGATAATTGCGAGCATCTCATCGGCGAATGCGCCCATGTCGCCTCGGCCCTGTTGCGCAGTTGCCCGCAGGTGAAGATCGTCGCCAGCAGTCGCGAGGCGCTCAATATCGAGGGCGAAACCATCTGGGCCCTTGCGCCGCTTTCCATGCCCGATTTTCGCCGCGACGAACCGCAACTCGACGCCGAGCAGATCGCGCAACTGGAAGCCGTCCAGCTTTTCGTGGAGCGCGCGACCGCCGTGCGGCCCGAGTTCCGTTTGACCTCCGAAAACTCCGCCTTGGTCGCGCAAATCTGTTGGCGCCTTGACGGCCTGCCACTGGCCATTGAGCTGGCCGCCGCGCGCGTGAAGCTGCTGCCGCTGGCCCAAGTCCTCGAACGGCTCGACGACCGCTTCCGCCTGCTCACCGGGGGCAGCCGGTCCGCGTTGCCCCGGCAGCAGACGCTCGGCGCGCTCATCGACTGGAGCTATGATCTCCTTTCCGAGCCGGAGCGGATGCTCCTGCGCCGGCTCTCTGTTTTTGTCGCAGGCCGAACGCTCGAGATGGCGGAGGCGGTCTGCGCCGTCGAGGGCCTCGACCAGCGCGACATCTTCGACCTGCTCTGCTCCCTCGCGGATAAATCGCTGCTCGTGGTGGAGAATGCCCCGGACGGCGAGACCCGCTACACCATGCTCGAATCGATTTGGGATTACGCCGACGACAAGCTGATGCAGCATGGGGAGGGGCCGGCCTTCGCGCGGCGGCACCTCGACTACTTCGTGGCGTTTGCCGAAAAGGTCGAGCCGCACCTCTTCGGGCCCGACATCAAGGAATGGCTCGATCGCGTCGCCCGCGAACTGCCCAATTTTTATCGTGCCCTGCGCACGAGCCTGGACCACGCCGATACCATCGTGCTCGGTCTGCGCATCGCCGGCGCGCTGACGCGGTTCTGGGAAATTCGCAGTTACCTCACCGAGGGTTACGAGCAATTTTCCGAGCTTCTCTCCCGCGCCGATGCGACCGTCCCGCCGCTCGTCCGCGCCAAGGCCGAGCTGGGTGCCGGCCGGCTTTCGTGGGCGCAGGATCGCGACGAGGAAGCGCTGGGGCATTATCGCACCGCGCAGGGGATTTATGAATCGCTCGGCATGAAGACGGAGGTGGGATTAATTCACGCGTACATGGGTTTCATCGAACGCAACGAGTCGCACGATGCCAAGGCGAAGGAACATTTTGAGGAGGCGCGCCGGGCGGGCGAGGCCCTCGGTTCCGCGCGCATCACGCTGACGGCAATGAGCGGCCTGAGCAGCGTGATGGCGTCCGAGGGGGACTTGGCGCAGGCGCGGAAAATCAAGGAGAGCTGCATCGTGGCGGCGCAGGCGCTGGGCGATCGCTGGGTGCAGGCCTGGGTGACGGGGGCGCTGGCCCGGGTCTGCTTCGACATGGGCGATCTCGAGGCCGCGCGATGTTACATCCTGGATGCGCTCGCGATCACGCGCGACCTCGGCAACAACTGGTCGGTGCCGTATGCCATCGAGGCGATCGCGAATATTTTGATGAGGCAAAATGAGGCTGCCAAGGCGGTGCGCCTCTACGGAGCGGCGGCGGCGCACCGGGAAGCGTTGGCTCTGGCGTTCTCGCCGATGGACCAAATCTCGCATCGCGAGGCGATGGAGCGCCTGCACCAACTCGTGCCGGACGACCAATTTCAAGAGGAGTGGAAGCAGGGGCAGGCGCTTGGTTTTCAAGCGGCGGTCAACCTCGCGCTCGAGCGGTGATGTCCAAGCCCGATCCCTACGCGGTCCTGCGGATCGCGAACTACCGGTACTTCGTCTTGGGTCGCAGCTTTTTCACGCTGGCAATGCAGATGCAGACGGTCGCGGTGAGTTGGGAAATTTACCAGCGGCTGAGCGCCAAGACCGCCGACGCCGCCCTCGCACTCGGCCTGATCGGGCTGGTGCAGGTGTTGCCGATGATGATCTTCGCGCTGCCGGGCGGGCAGGCGGCCGATCGCTTCGAGCGCAAGACGATCCTGCGCACGACCCAGCTTCTCTTCGCCACCTGTGCGCTGGCGATTCTGATTTTGTCCCGTTTGCATGCACCCGTGGGCTATTACTACCTGGTGCTCGGTATCGCCGCCTGTGGCCGCGCCTTCACCGCGCCGACCATCGCGTCCTACTTCCCCACGCTGCTGCCACGCGATTTGCTGCCGAACGCGATGACGTGGAACAGCTCCATCTTCCAGACGACGGCGATGATCGGCCCGGCGCTGGGCGGGTTCATCGTCGCGCGCTACGGCCCGGCGACGTCGTATGAAGTGAACATCATCTGCGCGGGCCTCGCCTTCCTCACCTTCTCCCTGACGGCGCCGGTGACGGCCAAGTCGGAGAAACCGCCGATCACGTGGGATTCGCTGCTGAGCGGTGTCCGTTTTGTCTTCGGCACGCGGCTGTTGCTCGGGCTCTTTTGCCTCGATCTCTTCGCGGTGCTGCTCGGCGGCGCGACGGCGCTGCTGCCGATTTTCGCCAACGATTTGCTGAAGGCGGGGCCGACCGGTTACGGCCTGCTGCGCGCCGCGCCCTCGCTCGGTGCGGTGACGATGGGTCTCTTAACGGCGCATTTGCCGCCCTGGCGCAAGGCGGGGCAGGTGATGCTGCTCGGCGTGGCGGGGTTTGGCGTGGCGACAGTGGTCTTCGGGCTTTCGACCAGTTTCTGGCTCTCGATGGCTGCCCTGGCGTTGACCGGCGCGTTCGACAACATCAGCGTCGTAGTGCGCCAGACGGTGATGCAAATGATCACGCCCGATGCCATGCGCGGCCGCGTGTCCTCCATCACGTTTCTCTTTATCAGTTGCTCGAACGAATTGGGTGAACTCGAGTCGGGCCTGACCGCGCGGGTGATGGGCGCTGTCGGGTCCGTCGTCTTCGGCGGAGTCGGCACGCTTCTCGTCGTGCTTGGCTCGACGTTTGTCTTCCCGGAAATCCGTAGGCTGGGCCGGTTGCATGAGCTCAAGCCCGCCGAAATCGCGCGCGCCACCGACGAGGAGCTTGCGGACCAGCCTCGCGCGTCATAAAAAAAGAGCTTCCGGACGATAAGTCCGGAAGCCCGTTCTGCCTGGTAAAAGTTAGCTCTTCTTCGTGGCGTCGCGAAGCGCCTTTACTTCATCGTGGGCAGCATGGATTTCGCTCTGCTGGGCGGTGATGATTTCGCGCAGGGGTGCCGGCAGGTTGTCATGTTGCAAAGCGTCCTTGTAGGCAGCCTTGGCGGCGTCTTCGCCCCGTTCGGCTTCTTGCAGCACGGCGTGATCGTCGCTTTTGGAGATTGCGCCTTTGATGTCGATCCACGTGCGATGAAGCTTGCCGCTGAGCGTTGTGCCCTCGTTCTGCGGATCTTCCTCGCCCAAGGCGAGAAGTTCACTTTCCAACTGGCCAGCGAATTTGGAACGCTGCAGCGAGAAGCGTGAGAAGAGTTCCTTCAACTGCGGATCTTTGACGTTTTCGGCGGATTGCCTAAAGCCTTCTTTGCCGTCGTTCAGGATCTGCACGAGGTTTTTTAGTGTGGTCTGGGGACTTGATGTGAATGTTGTGCTCATGGAAATAAAGGAGCAGTGGTGGTGCCAGCCGGTCTGCCCCGAGCTTTAAGTCACTGATGGCTAGGCGAATCAATATCTTTGTATTCCTCCGCCAAACACGGCATCCCATGCAAAACACTTTGACCGCGCAAAAAGTCGCGGGTGTTTCGCACGGCGAAATTTAATTCGCGCTTAAAGGATTCCCAGCGCTTTTCTCACGGCGGGAGCAATGCGTGAACCCAGCAGCTCAATCGCGCGCAGCGCTTTTTCGTGCGGCAAAGTTCCCGGGCTCATCTGCATGTTGATACGCGCGACGCCGCCCAGCACTTGGTCCACATAGAGGATTCGCTCTACGATGCTCTCCGGATCGCCGATGAGCAGTGCTCCGGTGGGACCACGCAGTGCATCGTAATGAGCGCGGGTGATCGGCGGCCATCCGCGCTCGCGGCCGATCTGGTTGAACATGCGCGAGTAGCCCGGGAAGAAATCGTCGGCGGCCTGCTTCGCGGTATCGGCGAAGGAACCGAGCGCGTGGATACCGACCTTCAATTTCTCCGGTGCGTGCCCGGCCTTGGCGCCCGTCTCGCGGTAAAGATCGACCAGCGGACGGAAACGGCGGAATTCGCCGCCGATGATCGCGATCATGAGCGGCAGGCCGAGTTTACCCGCGCGCACGACGGAGGCCGGCGTGCCGCCTACGCCGATCCAAACCGGCAGCGGATCCTGCAGCGGGCGCGGGTAGATTCCCTGGCCGGTGAGCGGAGCGCGATGCTGGCCGGACCAAATCACGTGCGAGTTCGCGCGAATTTTCAGCAGCAGATCGAGCTTCTCGGTGAAGAGCGAGTCGTAGTCCTCCAGATCGAGGCCGAAGAGCGGGTAGGCCTCGGTGAAGGAACCGCGACCCGCCACGATTTCCGCGCGTCCGTTGGAGATCAAATCGAGCGTGGCGAAGTCCTGAAAAACGCGCACCGGATCGTGCGCGCTCAGCACGGTGACGGCGCTGACGAGCCGGATTTTCTTCGTCCGTGCGGCGGCCGCGGCGAGGATGATGGTGGGCGCGGAGTCCAGGAATTCCTGGCGGTGATGCTCGCCAATGCCGAAGGCATCAAGCCCGACCTGGTCGGCCAGTTCAATTTCCTCCAGCTGATTGGCCAGACGTTTGACCGGCGCGAGCGTGGCGCCCGTCACGGGGTCGGAAAGGGTGGCGACAAAACTATCGATACCAAGTTGCATGGAGCTGTTAGCATAGGCGAGGTGGCCGCAAGCGCCAGTGGCCAGCGGTTTTTTTCTTTCTGAGCCACCGGCCAAAACCAGCCGCCCAACAATTCCACTCGCACCGTTGCGCGGAAAGCCGCATGATCGAGCAGTCTTTTATGTCACACAAGAAAGTCGAGTTCCTTTGGGTCAATACGCCGGCCACCCTCGACTATTTTATCACCAACCTGCGCGGCTACTTTCCCATCGCCCTCGATACCGAGGCCGACAGCCTGCACCATTATCGCGAGAGCGTCTGCCTCATCCAGGTAACGCATGACAGCCAGCATTATCTCATCGACCCGCTGGACGATTTCCCGCTCGAGGAATTGTGGCCGCCAACCAGCCGGCACACGTGGATTCTGCACGGCGCCGACTTCGATTTGCGCATGCTCCGCCGCGCCGGAGCGCCGGAGCCGCAGGCCGTCTTCGATACCATGCTCGCCGCGCAATTGCTCGGGCTGAAGGCGTTCGGCTATGGCGCGCTGGTGCAGCAGTTTTGCGGCATCACGCTCGACAAGGGCAGCCAAAAGGCCGACTGGTCGCGCCGCCCGCTTTCCCAGACGATGATCGATTACGCCGTGCAGGACACCGAATATCTCGAGCCGATCGCGGAGGTGCTCGGCGCGCAGTTGGAGGACAAGGGCCGGCGCATCTGGCATGAGCAGTCGTGCGCGCGCGTGGTCGAAGCCAGCAAGTCGGTGCGCGAGGTCGATCCCGAGAACGACTGGCGCATCAGTGGTTCCGCGCTTCTTTCGCCGCAGGCGCTGGCGATCGTGCGCGAGCTTTGGCACTGGCGCGAGAAGGAGGCCGAAGCGGTCGATCTGCCCGTTTTCAAGGTGCTGCATAACGAGTTGCTGCTCGATCTCGCTGCTTGGTGCGCCGAGCATCCCCGTGTGCCCCCGATGGGCGCGCCCCGCTGGCCGCAACGCGTTTCGCCCACGCGCGGCGACCGGTTGATCGAGGCGATCGAGCGCGGCCGCCAAGCGCCGCCCGTCCCGCGTCCGCCCCGGGGCGAGCGTCCCCCGCGCGACAAGGACGCCGAGGTGCGCATGGAAAAGCTGCGCCTCCACCGCGACGCCGTCGCCGCCGATCTCGCCATCGATCCCACCGTCATCGCTCCGAAATCGACGCTGCAGGAAATCTCCCGCCAGCCCGATACCGCCGCCGCGCGCCTCATCGCCGAGCACCGCTGGTGCTCCTGGCAGTGGGAGTTGCTGAAGCCCGCGGTGGCCGCGGCCGGCAGCGTGTGATAACTTATGCAGGTGAAAAGCTCAATCGCTCACCGCGGGCTAACCGACGATGATGAAATCCGCGCCGCACCCAAGCTGTACCAAGAGCTTCTGCTCCAGCACCGCGAAGAGCTTGCTCGAATGTCGCGCTGGCGGGCCTTCTGGTTGCGGTTGAGGCTCTGGAAGAGAGCGAAGACTGCTATTTCTTCGCGAATCTAGCCCAGGAAAGAGTCGCCAAGCCGCCACCCGTGCCCGGCCCATCATCCAATGAAAGCCCTGCTCCTCACCCTCATTGCATGCTTCTTCGGCGCGTTCCTGGTCTATCCGCTGGTGGGGTTGCTCGACGGTGCATTTTTGCTCAAGGACGCCGCCGGTCATCGCCATTTCACGCTCAGCTTTTTCCAACTGCTGATCGAGAATCGGCTTTATCGTCTCTCGTTCCTGAACAGTCTCGAGATTGCGCTCCTCGCCACGGCCTGCACCGCGCTCGTCTCGATTCCGCTCGCCGTGCTCTTCTCCCGCTACCGCTTTCCGGGGCGCGAATGGCTGCGGCCGCTGCTTCTGGCGCCGCTTATCTTGCCGCCGTTTGTCGGCGCGCTCGGCATCAAGCATATCTTCGCGCGGTTTGGCGTCGTGAATTTGCTGCTGGCGAAAATCGGCGTCCTCTCGCTCGCGCACCCCATCGACTGGCTCGGCGCCAGCGGTTTCGCGGGCATCGTCATCCTCGAAGTGCTGCACCTCTTCCCCATTTTCTTTATTAGCACGAGTGCGGCACTGGCCAATATCGATCCCTCGCTGCTCGACGCCGCCGCCAACCTCGGCGCCTCCGCGTGGCGGCGCTTCGTCACCATCACCCTGCCGCTGGCGCGACCGGGCATTTTCGCGGGTGCGTGCATCGTCTTCATCAGCGCCTTCACCGATCTCGGCACGCCGCTCATCCTCAACTTCACCGCCACCGTGCCGACGCAAATCTTCAACGCTGCCGCCGATGCCGACAGCGAGCAGATCGGCTACGCCTTCGTCGTCGCCACCCTCGTGCTCGTCATGATCTTCTTCCTCCTTGTCCGCCGCTTTGGTGAGAGTGCCGCCAGCGGCATGCCGGCGCGCGCCACCCACGCCGCGACGGAGCAAACGCTGTCGCCGCTCGCCGGCTGGCTCACCACTGGGGCCGTGGGCGCGTTCCTTTTCATTGCCGTTCTGCCGCACATTGGCGTCATCTTCAGCTCGTTCGCGGAACGGTGGTTCTTCACCATCCTGCCCACGCAAATTTCCGCCCAATATTATGCCGAGGTTTTCTCCAACGGTCTCACGCTCACCAGCATCACCAACTCGCTGCTCTACTCCGGCCTCAGCGCGTTTCTTGATCTCGCGCTCGGGCTCGCCATCGCCCACCTGCTCGCGCGGGCCGTCTTCCCCGGGAAATCACTGCTCGATGCGTTGGCCATGCTGCCGCTCGCGCTTCCCGGCCTCGTTCTCGCGTTCGGTTTGCTCATGAGTTATAATTGGCACGGCGCGTGGGCCTGGATCAATCCGCGCAACAATCCCACCTTCCTGCTCGTCATCAGCTACGCGCTGCGCCGGCTGCCTTACATCGTGCGCGCCGCCTACGCCGGTTACCAGCAGACGAGCATCACGCTGGAGGAAGCGTCGCTCAACCTGGGCGCGGGCCGGTGGCGCACCTTCAGCCGCATCACGCTGCCGCTCATCGCGCCGAGCCTCACCGCCGGCACGATTCTGACCTTTTGTTTTGCCATGCTGGAAGTGAGCGATAGCCTCATCCTCGCCATGGAGACGCGATTTGCTCCCATCACTCGCGGTATCTACGAGGTCATGGGTCGGCCCAGCCCGGACAGCGCCAGCCTGGCCTGCGCGCTCGGCGTGCTGGCGATGGCGCTGCTCGGCGGCGGCCTCTGGCTCGGTTCACGATTGATGGGGCAACGGCTCGGTGGATTTTTTCGCGCATGATTTCATTAAATAATGTAGCGGCGGTCTATGACCGTCGGTGGCTGTGCCTTTTTCTTCTAGTCGCCTCGTCGATCGCTTCCGCCGCCCAAACGAACACGACTGCGGCGGCGCCTGCCACCAACGCGCCCGCCTCCGGCACTGAGCCTCAAACCGATCCCTTCGACGACCCCTTCATCAAGCAAGTCCACGCCCGGTATGAAAAGGCGCTGAAAGGCGATCCCAAAGAGGGCAAGGCCCTCACCACCGACCTGGAGAAATGGGTCGAGGAACAACCGACCAACTTTCTCCTCCAGGCTTATCTCGGCAGCACCTACACGCTCGATAGCCGCGACGCCTGGCCCGGTCCGGGCAAACTCACCTACCTCAAAAAGGGCAGCCAATGGCTCGACGCCGCCGTCGCGTCCGCGCCCGATAATCCCGCCGTGCGTTTCATCCGGGCCATCGATTATTTCGAGCTCCCCGCCATCTTCGGCAAGCGCCAGGCCGCGCGCGACGACTTCGCGTTTTTGCTCAAGCAAATCGACGGTGAGGACAAAACGCCCTACGTCCTGAACAAGGAAACGCAGCAGGCAATTTATTACTACGCCGGGCTCAGCTTCCAGCAACTTTCCCAAGAGCCGCAGGCCAAGGACGCGTGGCTGCGCGGCTACAAACTCGACGGCAAATCGGACCTCGGCAAGAAGATCGGGGACGAGTTGATGAAGGTGAAGTAGGGCGCACGCGGACTTCGTGCTAATGGTAGCGCTCGACCTCGGGGCGACGGGCGCGGGTGTTCACGCATTCAATGGTTTCGCTGCGTGCGTCAACGAGCCCCGCGCCCGGAACTCGCGCGCTACCTACGGACTTTCGCTCCCGCCTTCTTCTCTGCTTTCTCTGTTTTTGTTTGCGGCTATGCTTAACCCATGAATTACCAAGGCAAACGCTGGCGCACGATTTGGCGCCATGAGGACGATGCAAAGGGCTCGATCGGCGTGATCGATCAGCGGTTGTTGCCGCATGAATTCAAGACGCTCACCCTGCGCACGATGCCGGAGTGCGCGGAGGCGATCTTCAACATGACTGTGCGCGGCGCGCCGCTCATCGGCGCGACGGCGGCGTATGGTATTTGCCTGGCGCTGCGCGATGACCCGGGCGATGTGTCGCTCTCCGCTGCTTATCAGACGCTGCACAAGACGCGGCCGACGGCGATTAATTTGAAATGGGCGCTCGACCAGATGCAGGCGGCGGTGGCGCAATTGCCACCGGCCAAGCGGCTCGAGGCGGCATGGAAGCGCGCGGCGGAATTGTGCGATGAAGATGCCGAGGTGTGCGAGGCGATCGGGCGCAATGGGCTCGCGATTTTCCGCGAGGTGCTGGCGAAGAAACCGGCGGGTTCCAAGCTCAACGTGCTCACCCATTGCAATGCGGGCTGGCTCGCGTGCGTCGATTGGGGCACCGCGCTCGCGCCCATT
>CAZZWT010000089.1:0-10412 GCA_964657775.1 uncultured Candidatus Methylacidiphilales bacterium
CTTCGGCTGGCGCGAGCCCGGGAGCTGGTCGAGCAAATTGCTGAGCGCCGGGGTGCCGAGCGGGGTGATCGTCACGATGGACATCGGGCCGGTCTCGACCGGGCGACCGGCCTGCGCGAAGAATTCGTCGCGAGCGAGGGCGAGCTCGATCTGGATCGGAAGCTGCGACTTGGGAATCTTGGTCAGCGTGGTTTCCAGCAATTCGGCGATTTCGTTGAGCACCGGCTCGCTCTTGATCTCGGGCCAGTACTTCGCCAGCGTGCCGAGCGCGAGCAGGATCGCCTTCGGTCCATTGGCCAGGCGCAGATTTTCCAGCGCGGAATCGCCCAGCGCGGAGGGCGCGTCGAGCTGGCGCAGCGCCTCGTTCTTTTTGCCTGGGACGTAGAAGTGGCCGTTCTTTTTCAGCGCGCGCTTGGCACTGTCCCACCACTTTTTGTAATCGGCGGCAGAGACGATATCGGGCGAGAGAATGGCCTGAATATTATCGGCCGTGGCCGTGGCGCCGAGGCTCTTGATGCACGCCGTGATCAGGGTGACGGGATCTTCGTTCGCCTGCTTCTTGAGCGCATCGCCCGCGACAACTTTCTGCACGGAAACGTGATCCGGCGGCAGCGGCGTCAGCGATTCCGCCGCATAGGCGTACTGCATGACATGACCCGCCTTGGCCTTGAAATCGATGATGACTGACTCGTGAACTGGGTCCCATTCCTTGATTTTGCCGAAGCCCCAACTGCGGTGAAGACAGTAGGTTCCGGGCGCGAGCTGCTTCAACTTCTCAGTCAAAACAGGTGAGAGATTTTCAGGGAGGGTAACAGACAATACTTCCGATTCCATAGGCACCCTAAGATGCTGCGGAAGTACGGAGGGAATTGCAACGTTTTAGTCTCAGCGTTTCCTCTGGAGGCGCTGAGTCGTGTCCCGCTCCTGATTTTGCCAAGCTACCGCTCGTCCTTATTCCGCAGGTCGCTGCCGCGAATGATATTCACGTCCTGCACTTTTCCGCTTTTGATATAAACGGAGAACCCGACATAGACGCTCGTGTCGTTGGGCGGCGTTTGGGACATCGGCATGACGTAATTCAGGATGGTGACACCGTCGTCCAGCACGCCTTGCGAGAATGGAGTGCCGCACTCGGCGAGGACGTCGTCTTCGGTTTGGCCGTCGCGCACGATGTCACGCACTTCGTTCTCGGCCGGAAATTGGCGATGGTGGTTGCCCGCTGAAACGGAGCCGCCTGTCGATCCCGTCGCACCGACGAGGTATTCATTCCCGATCAGGATCAGCACGCCGACGAAAACGAAGAAACCGCTCAGGTACAAAAACGCGGGATCGATGAGGGGATGGAAGGTGGGGAGTTTCATGCGCGTATCACTTGCGGAACCCGACAAATAAAAATCGTCATGGCTGCAAATCAGGGTCCCGATTACGTATCGGCACGTGCGGAAAAGTTATGAAGCGAAAATGCGGATAATGTTTTAAGTCGGGCTACCCGACATCGGGCGAACGCAGCCGAGTCCGCTGCATCCTTCGTCTACTTCCGGTTCGCCCGGTAGAACAAATAAAAGCCTACCGCTTGAAAGAGAATATTCGGCGCCCAGATGATCAACTCGGGATACAAGCCCGCGTGGCCCTTCAGCCCCTTGCCGAACGCGCCGAGCAGGTAATAGAGCAGCACGATCAGGCCCGCGATGACCACGCCGAACGAGGTCTCGCGGCGCTGCGTCTGGATCGCCAGCGGCAGGCCCACGACGACGAAAGTGAACGCCATGAGCGAAAAGGAAATGCGCGCCTGAAACTCCGTGAGGTAGGGCGAGGTCTGCTCGCCGATCGGACCCGTCTGCATGGCAATGATCACGTCCTCGATCTCGGGCAGCGTCATCCACGCGAGGTGTCGCGAGACTTTTTCGTAGAAGCTGTTGAGCGAAACCGCCTCGACCATCTGCTCGCCGTGGCCGCCGATATTGACCTTCATTGCATCGCCGTCGTGCGGGTATTCCTCCTCCTTGCCGTTGAGCAGCGTCAGGACCAACTGCTGGTGCTCGAGGTCCAGATTAACGCTCGCCTCCTTCGCGCGGATGGAGGTCGTGACCTGCCCCGTGTCGCCGTCGAGCCGCCAGAGAAACGCGTCGATCAGCTTGGTGCCTTCCTTCTTCGCAAAGACGATCCGCCAGCCGGGAATCTTATCGACGACTTCCTCCGGGTTGAGCAGCGCCATCGGGTTGTTCGTCACGATCTCGTGCTTCATGCCGTTGAAGTCCTTCTGGCATTCCGGCACGACGTAGGCGACGAGCCAGTAGTCGAGCAAACTCAAGCCCATGGCCAGCACGATGACCGGCGCCACGATCGGCGCGAGGCCCACGCCCGAGGCCTTGAGCGCCAGCAGTTCGCGGTCCGACGACATGCGACCGAAGACGATCATCACCGCCGCGAGCAGCCCGGCCGGAATCGTAAGCGTGAGCAGTAGCGGCACGCCGAGGAACATCAACTTGGCCGCGAGGTAGAGCGGCAGGTCGGTGTACATCAGCATGGGCAAAATGCGGAACATGGTCACCGAGGCCATGAGGAAGGTGAGCACGCCGATGATCGCGAGCGTGAGCAGGATGATTTCCCGGTAGAGATAATTATGGATCAGCGTCACGGCAAGGGCCCGACGAAAGTCGGAAGCCCAAACGATACCGGTGCGCCCGGGAGCAGTAAAGCCCGCAGGTGGTCGTCGCGGGTTTCAGGGGAAGAGCCGTTTGACCGAATCGTGCTGCTTCACCCGCGCTGCCTCCGGCGAAAAACACCGGGCGCGAGGCGGTGCTTTTGCTTAAAAGTTTTCGCCAGGTGCGCGGCATCAACGAACCCGCAGCGCGCGCTGATTTCCTTGATCGTCAATTCCGTGGTTTGGAGCAGCTCGGCCGCATGTTCCACCTTTACCTTTTGGAGATAAGCGCGCGGGGCCATGCCAAGATGGCGGCGGAACAGCGTCGAGAAATAGGCCGGGCAAAAAGAATGATAGGCGGCCACCTGCGCCATGCTAAGTGTCTCTCGGAAATTATTCCGAAAGTAATGGGCCGATGCCTCCACCGCCCGCACTTGCCGCGAGTTCAAGCCGGATCGGAGCTGAATGCGCTCCGTCTTGCGAAGTGCAGCTACCGCGTTCTCCGCCCGGCGTGAAACCAGCAGGAGGATGTTTTGCAACGCGAGCCGGACCCGCATGCGGGTGATCGGATCGCCCTTCGAGTGCTCGTGGTAGATGGCCTGAAAGCCGAGCACTACTTCCGGAAAATCCTCGCCCAGCGTCACCGGCCTTTCCGACCAGCGCGGGGCCGCATGCTTGAAATCGAAACCGAGCCAGGCCAATTCGGTCGAGCCATCCCACGAAAGTTCTTCACGATGATCGGTTCCCGCCTTCACCAGGATAGCTTGTCCCGCCGCCAGCTGAATGGGACGTCCTCGGATTCTCCAGTCGCAGCGACCGGTTAGCACGATGCCCAGTTCGAAAAAAGGATGCCGATGCAGGGAAAAAGGCCCGCGATTGAGGTGCGCGGTCCGAGTCGCATGACGGCTGGAAACGATCAACCGCAATTCGGGCGGATTTTTCCAAAGGAGTACCTTCTTCATATGGCCGGTTCAATAAAACCAAAAATCTAAAGAAAATACCTCAAAAAGTAAAATTCGACCTCTTGCCGATTCCGCCACGCCTTCCAGCATAAGGGAATGAATTCAAATACCCGTCTCGCTTGGGGCATTATCGGAACCGGCTCGATTGCGCAGACTTTTGCACGCAGTATCCTTGAATCGCAGACAGGCCGATTCGTCGCCGTTGCCAGCCGCACCCAGACAGCGGCGGATGACTTTGCCGGCAAATATCCGGGGACGCGCCCGCACGGGAGCTACGAAGCGCTGCTGGCCGATCCAGACGTCGAGGCCGTTTACATCAGCACGCCACACC
This sequence comes from uncultured Candidatus Methylacidiphilales bacterium, assembly GCA_964657775.1. Taxonomy (GTDB): domain Bacteria; phylum Verrucomicrobiota; class Verrucomicrobiia; order Methylacidiphilales; family UBA1321; genus JABDGH01. The sequence continues at coordinate 3,938 of CAZZWT010000089.1, forward strand.
CGATGCACCTCGAGTGGGTCATTCGCGCCGCCCGCGCCGGCAAACACATTCTTTGCGAAAAGCCGATCGGCATGAACCACGCCGAGGCCATGGCCGCGGCCGAGGCCGCCCGGCAAAATGGGGTCTTCCTCATGGAAGCCTTCATGTATCGCTGCCACCCGCAAACGGCAACGATCGTCGAGATCGTCCGGTCGGGACAACTCGGAGAGGTGCGCGCGATCGAGGCAATTTTCGGGTGGGACTGCGGATCGTTCCAGCCCGAGAGTCGGTTATTTAAAAACGAGCTGGGGGGCGGCGCGATTCTTGATGTCGGCTGCTACTGCATGTCGATGGCGCGTCTCGTCGCCGGTGCCGCGCTGGGGCAGCCTTTCGCGGAGCCCACGCGGTTGAAGGCCGTTGGACATCTCGCGGAAAGCGGCGTGGACGACATCACCCAGGCGCTGCTCACTTTCCCCGGCGATATCCAAGCCAGGCTGCACACCGCGACCCGGCTTAACATCGGTGCCAGTGTCACGGTGATGGGCTCGGAGGCCACGCTCCGTGTCCCGTCCCCCTGGTTCTGCGGCCATCCCACCACCCATCTGGAAATCAGGAAGGGCGATCGAACCGAGACGATCGAGGTTTCTTCCGAAGCGCCCCTTTACGCCTTGGAAATCGATGCCGTGTCGCGCTCTCTCGAGGCCGGTGAAACGCCCGCCATGCCCATCGACGACACGGTCGGTAACATGGCCGCGCTCGATTGGTGGCGGACGGAAATCGGCGTGGCTTATGACTCGGATAAGGTCGGGGCGTCGCGTCCGCGGCTTCCCGGCTTGCGGCGTTCCCCGGCCCGGCCCATCCCCCATCTTTACCGACCCATTCCCGGCCTCGACCCGGACAAGCCCGCCTCGCGTATGGTCCTAGGCACGATGCTCGAGGGCACGAACTGTCCCGCTCCGCACGCCTTCGCGCTTTTCGATTATTTCTTTGAGTTCGGCGGAAACATCTTTGATACCGCCCACATCTACGCCGGCGGCGATGGCGAGCGAACGCTCGGCTCCTGGCTCCGTCAACGCGGCGTGCGCGACCAGGTCCACCTCATCGTCAAAGGTGCGCATACCCCGTGGTGCAATCCCGCCGACCTGCTCGCCCAATTCAACGAGAGCATGGAGCGGCTCCAAATCGAGAAGGCCGACATCTACATGCTGCACCGCGATAACCTCGAAATTCCGGTCGGCGAGTTCGTCGATGTCCTAAATCAACAGGTCCGCGCGGGCCGCATCGCCCTATTTGGTGGCTCAAACTGGAGCATCGAGCGCATCGAGCAGGCCAACGCCTATGCGCGCCAGCACGGTCTCCAGGGTTTCGGCGCGGTCAGCAATCAGTTCAGCCTCGCCCGTATGGTCAACCCGGTTTGGGACGGTTGCGTCTCGAATTCATCGGTCGAAGCGCGCTCCTGGCACGCGCAGACTGGCATCCCGCTCTTCGCGTGGTCCAGCCAGGCGCGCGGCTTTTTTGTGCGAGCCTCACGCGACGATCTCAGCGACCCCGAGTTGGTCCACACCTGGTACAGCGACGACAATTTCGCCCGGCTGGAGCGCGTGCGGAAACTCGCCCGCCAAAAGAAAACCGAGCCGGTCAACATCGCCGCCGCTTACGTTTTGCAGCAGTCGTTCCCCGTTTTCGCTCTCATCGGACCGAGGAGACTTTCCGAAATAGCCAGCTCGTTTCAAGCCTTCGAGGTCACGCTCACGCCTGATGAGATGGCGTGGCTGAATCTCGAAACGGAGAAGCCGGGCCTTTAATTTCCCGCGCTGCCTCCCCTGCAAATTGTTTGGGCGGAGCTTTACTGCCATCGCGCCGCACCGTAAATGTTGGAGGGTGGACACGTCTCCCGATTTCCTGCAACGCCTGCGCGCCGGCGAAGAAGCCGCCTGGGGCGAGCTGCATCGGGAGCACTACGCCAAGTTGTGGAGCAGCGTCCAGCGCATCCTCAATAACCCGACGCTGGCGGATGACGTCGTGCAGGAGGCCTTCATCAAGGCGCACCGCGATATCAAGCGCTTCGCCGGGCAATCGCAACTCAGCACGTGGCTTTATCGCATCGCAGTCAACCAGTCGCTCGATACCATCCGCAAGAAGCAGCGCACGGAACGCTGGCTCTCCTTTCTCGCGCCAACCGCCGATGCCGAGGGCCAGCCCACCGTGCCGGAAGGCAGCGTGCCGGCGGTCGCGAGCCTGGGCCTGGAAAACGCAGAACTGCGCGATGTGATCTTTGAGGCGATGGGCGAATTGAGCGCGGAACATCGCGCCGTGGTGCAACTGCGTTTGGTCGATGAAATGAGCCTCGAGGAAACGGCACAGCTCCTGCGGTGCAGGCCGGGCACGGTCAACTCGCGGCTGCACTACGCCTGCGAGCATCTGCGCCGCAAATTGGTCCGGCTGAAAAAGACCTCGGACTCCGAGACGTGAGCCCCGCCGGTGACTCCCGAAAAAAAGAGAAGAGAAAGAAGAAAAACTGAAAGAAAATCAACCCAAGGTCGTCATACTAAATGAAGTGGTGTGACGATCGCCACCGAAAACAACTCCATGCACGATAGTGAATTGAAGAAGCTGTTGCTTGAGACCTGCCCGGTTCGCCCAGGGCAGGAAGCCCGCGCCTGGTCCGCTTTGCGGGAACAGCTCTATGGTGAGTCTCGTGATTCGAAAGCGTTGCGGGTCAACTGGAGTTGGCTCTATTTGCCGAGCTGGCGCGGGCTGGTCGTGGCCGGGGTGGCGCTGGCGTTGATCCCGATCCTGGGCGACTTCTTCGTCACCAGCCTCACGCCTCACTCCTTCGCCACGGCCGATAGTCAGGCGCCGGGAATTTACGCGACGGCGTTTTACTCGAAGCCCGCGCAGGCGCAGGTCGTCTGGCTCAATGGCATGGAGCCCGCGACCGACCGACCGACCTATCTCGACCCCACCACCGTGGTGCCGAGAAAATCGAAGCAACCGGCCCAAGACCCGAATAGTTTGTAACGGGAAGTTTCCCCGCACCGGTCACAGGTCGAGGCCGGGGGGAAAGAATGATTTCATGCGAAGCCTTACTCGATTTTTGATTTTGCTCGCCGCCTTCACCGGGCTCGGTTTCTCGCCCGGTTTCGCGGCCGGCAAAGTCTGGGTCGGCCTCTACCTCGCGGAGAACAAGCAACCGCCGGAGAATTCCACCTTGGCCCCGGAAGGGCTGCATCATCGCCTCGACCAAGTCTTCGGTTTCAAGCATTACGAGTTGGTGAAATCGCAGGAGGTCGCCCTGCACGACGAGTGGGAGCATTGGTTCGTCCCGCGCAAGGATTTCTTCATCCGCCTCGAGCCGCTGCGCCGCGAACCCGGCGCGCCGCGCTTCATCGATTACGAGATTTATAAGGACGGCTTCATCGTGGCCAAGGGCAAGTACGAGCCGCGCGAAGGCACGCCCCTTTTCATCAACGGCCCCGACTTCAACGAAGGCCGCCTCATTTTCGTGCTCGAGCCCCGTCCGCCGAAAAACGCGGATGAGGATGACGACTAAAAAGCACGTGCATCTCAAAAGGTAGCCGGCGCAGGCCCTTGCGCCGGAAGCGTCCTGCCGCAGGACGCCTGGGTCCCACGCGCCACGGTGACGTGACCTTTCCTGAAAAATCCCCGCAGTCGCGCTTGCTCGCGCAACGGGCTCGGCGCAGGACCTGCGCCGACTAGCTTTGACTCCGTGAAACGTGCTTTGTATAACATTTGACCGAGACCAATTCAGAGTTAGATTACCTGCATGAAGACGTTAACTGCTTTCCTTACGATATTCGCGGTTTCGATCGGTTTGGCGGCCGCGCAGACCACGAGTGGTTATGCCACCAGCCCGGCGGCGGCCAATCGCGGCGCGGACGTCACCGGTTTCCATGCCCCCAAGACGCTTGGGCCGAGCAATGAATCGGCCAGGGCGATCAACATGCATCCGAATCTCGCGCCCACCGTCGGTGGTGTTTTTGTTGATGGCGGCAAGTATGGCACCCAGCTGATCAATCCGGCGGCACCCGCTTCTTTCGGCATGGGTGAGAAATATCTGACCGCGCCCGATCCCCGCTACGATTTACAACACGAGTCGGGCCGCGCGGCGCATCACGATGCCGGTGGAATCAAGCTGTTTACGTTCGAATTCTAGGCCGCTGGATTCAGGGCCATTCAGGCTCATTCAGGTTGATTCCTGAACATTCAGGTTAGTGAGGGGGTGGGCTGAAAGAATAGGTGAAAATTTACTTGCGCCTGCCCAGAGATCGGGCATGCTTGCCGACTCGCTAAATTCAAAGGAGCTATTCATGTTTGCCGTTATTCGTACAGGTGGAAAGCAGTATAAAGTTACCGAAGGGGAAACCCTCGATATCGAACTGGTTGATTTTCCCGCGGAAGGGGAGAAGAAACTGTCCATTACCGACGTCCTCATGGTCGGCAACGGCGATAAGTTTTCGTTGGGCAACCCGCTGCTGAGCGGTGCTTCGGTCGGGCTCGAGCTCGTCGAAGATATCAAGGCCAAAAAGGTCATCGCCTACAAGTACCGCCGCCGCGAAGGCTACCACAAGACGATTGGTCATCGTCAGAAACTCAGCCGCGTGAAGGTCACCGGCATCACCATCTAATTTTCAGAAAACTGGAGAACCACTATGGCGCATAAAAAAGGTCAAGGCAGCGTACGCAACGGGCGCGATAGCGTCAGCAAACGGCTCGGCGTGAAAAAATTCGGCAGCGAAGAAGTCATCGCCGGTAACATCATCGTCCGCCAGCGCGGCACGCGTTTCCGCGCAGGCGCCGGTGTCGGCATCGGCCGGGATCACACCCTCTTCGCCCTCGTTGATGGCACGGTTAAGTTTGACCGCACCAATCGCCGGGTGCATGTGCTCGCTCCCGCAGTGGCGGCGGCCTAATCGGCCCAAACCCTGACGTTCCGCATCGCGGGACGCAACTACCGCCGTCCGCAGGACATGTTTGTTGATCGCGTTCGTATCGTTGCCCGAGCGGGCAATGGCGGGCCCGGTGCCTGCAGTTTCCTGCGGGAAAAAAACATGCCCGATGGCGGTCCTGATGGCGGCAACGGTGGCCGCGGCGGCAGCGTCATCATCGTGGTCGATCCCCACGTCAACAACCTGATCAAGTACCGCTACAACCCGCACCAGTTTGCCAAGAACGGGCAGAACGGCGGCAAGAAGCAGATGTCGGGACGCTCCGGTGCCGACTGCATCATCAGTGTCCCGCCCGGCACGGTGGTCAGCCGCATTCCGGATGAGGTCATTCCCATCGTTCCGACCGACGATCCCTACGGCGAAGGCCGCAAGACGGATGACGATCTCGCCGCCGTGCCGGAAGATCCGGCCATCCTCGAACTTGTTGCCGATCTCACCAAGGCGGGCGAAAAGTTTGTTCTTTGCAATGGCGGTCGCGGCGGTCGCGGCAACATGAATTTCAAGTCGTCCGTCAACCAGGCCCCGCGCCGATACGAGAACGGCGAAGAAGGCGAGCGCGGCCAGTTCCAGTTGGAATTGAAATCGATCGCCGACGCCGGGTTGGTCGGCTACCCCAACGCGGGGAAATCGACGTTGCTCTCGCGGTTGTCGAACGCGCATCCGAAGATCGCGCCTTACCCCTTCACCACGCTCGAGCCGATGATCGGCGTCGTGGAATATCCCGATTTCTCGCGAGTCACCGTGGCCGATATCCCCGGACTCATCGAGGGCGCACACCAGGGTGTTGGGCTCGGCTATGAATTCCTGCGTCACATCGAGCGCTGCCGCATCCTCCTTTTCGTCATCGACATGTCAGGCCAGGAAGGCCGCGACCCGCGCGACGATTACTCGCAGTTGCGCACGGAAATCAGCCTCTACCAGAAGGAACTTTCCGAGCGGCCCTACCTCATCATTGCGAACAAAATGGATCTCCCCGAATCGGCGGAGAACCTGAAGAAATTCAAACGCAAAGTGAAGCGCGAGATTATCCCCATCGCGGGCGACGATGACGAGGGCCTGAACCAGCTCAAGGCCTACTTCAAAAAAGACCTCGTGGCTTAAAACCACCCCGGAGGGTCGGCCTACGGCACTCCGGAAAAATAATTATTTCGCCGGCGTTTCCGGTGCCGCAATCGGCGCGACCGGAATTTCCGCTGAATTGGTCACCACCGGAGGCGTGTTCGTATCCGCCGCGGGCGCCGACACCGCCGGGGCAGGTGGCGCGGGTGGAGCAACGGGCGGCAGCGCCGATTCGGGCGGCATGAGCAGCGTATCGATTTGATTGATGATGCCGTTCGCGCACTTGATCTCGGCGTGAGTGATCTTCGCCTTCAGCACATATTGCGTGCCCGACTTGCTCGAATGCAGCGGCAGGGGCGTCCCGAGACACGAGAGCACTTCCTTTAGCGGCAGCATGTCTTTCGAAGTCAGCCGCCTGCCATTGACCACGTGATAAAGCAGGATGTCCTCGAGCCGGATTTTGTTCT
>CAZZWT010000090.1:0-10308 GCA_964657775.1 uncultured Candidatus Methylacidiphilales bacterium
CGCCTTCATTGAGTCGACCAGCGCCTGCAGCGTCGCCATGCGCTCGGCGGAATTCTGCGGATAGTTTCGCTCGATCAGCGGGAAAATGACGTTGAGCAAATAGTCGCCGCGCGCGCCAAGACCGGGCGTGCTGCGCAATTTCGCCAGCCACTCATTGAGGCTGCCCGCGCCCTTGGGCAGCGAGCGCTCGACGACGAAAAGCTGGTCGGGCTCTTCCTCCTCCGAGGCGTAGTTCTCTGCCGCGACTTCGCCCACGCCGGGGAAAAGCGTGAGGCAGCGCACGAGCGCCACGCGGTCATTGGCGTTGAAAGCGAGCCGCAGGAAGCCGATGAAATCCTTCACCTCAGCCGAGTCGCCCAGCGTCAACCCGCCATATTTGCGATAAGGAATCTTCTGGAATTTCAGCGCCAGCTCGACCGTCTCGATTGAGCGCGAGGAGCGCGAGAGGATGGCAATCTCCGAGGCCTTCGTGCCGCGTTCCGTGCGCTTGCGGATCCAGTCGAGGATGAAGGCCGACTCGCTCACCCCGTTGGGCATCGGCGCGATTTCGATGCGGCTCTCGTTGCCGCGCGCGCTGGTGAGGTGAAGCGCCCGCGGGCACATCTCGACCACGGCATTGGCGAGATCGAGCACCTTCTGCCCGGAGCGATAATTCTTCTCCAGCCGGATGACCCGCGCGTCGGGATGCTCTTGCAGGAAGAGATCGACCAGCCCGCACGAGGCGCCGCGGAAGCCAAAGATCGACTGGTTCACATCGCCAACCACGGTGAGGTGATCCGGATTCAGGTGCGAAAGGATGTCGTAGTTCAGCGCGTTGTTGTCCTGAAACTCGTCGCAGATGACATGGCGATATTGGGCGCGCAGGCTCGCCGCGTAGGCGGGATCGTCCTTCAGGCGCTTGCCCCAGAGCACGAGCAGGTCGTCGTAATCGAGGCCATTGGCAGTCTTCTTCAGCTTGCGATACCAGCGCACGAGCATCAGCGCACGGTCGGCGTACTCGATGAATTCCGACTGAAAATGTTTCTCGAGTGAGATCTGCTTGTTGATCGCGAAGGAAAGCGCGCCGCGCACCTTGGCCGGCGTCACGGAGTCGCCCGGCTTGATGTCGCACTCGCGGAAGGCCGACTTCATCAGGCTGTTCGCGTCGTCCTCATCCAGCGTGGTGAAGTTGGAGCCGGCGAGGCCAAAGCCCACCGCATCGCGGCGCAACAGCAGGCTGGCCAGCGCGTGGTAGGTGCCGACCAGCATCGCGTCGTCCTTGCTTTTCTTGGGGACGTCCTTGATCAGCGCGCCAATGCGTTTCTGCATTTCGCTGGCGGCGCGGCGGGTGAAGGTGATCATCATCACGTCGCGCCGGGGCACGCCGCCGCGGATGAGGTGCGCGACCTTGTGGACAATCGCGGCGGTCTTTCCCGTGCCGGCGCCGGCCAGGACGACCACGTGCTTCTCGGTGGAAAGGGCGACTTCCTGCTGACTGGGGTTGAGGGAAACGTCTCCCCGGGGACTCTTAGTCTCGGACATGCGAGCGCACAGAATGGGGGAGTGGAAACGATTGGGCAAGATCGCGTTCCGGTTGAATTTTAGCGATCGGCGGCAAGGGCCTTTCCGCATGACATGAGAGGTGGAACCAGTACATTGAAAGCACGCTGTTTCGCGGCGCCAAGGCTGCGATAACGACCGCAAAAGAACCCTCGCGGCGCGAGGTCCAGGCTGCGGCGCCTCCGTCGGCTCCTGCGCGCGGGGATGATATAACGGAAGGCGCGATGGCTAGTGGATTCTCCTGCGCGTGCCGGCAACGGAACCCACTACAAGCCGGACTGCAAAATCGGCCCCGCGGATTCCTGTCAAGCGCGATACGTCCTTAGGATTCTCCAACTTCTGCCGATAGCTTAAGTAAGGGGCACGAGAAGCGTTATTTCTACGTCTAACTTGTGAATGGAAATCAGAAAAGTGGTGCTCGGCAAATGAAGTTTACCCATCAAGTTTCAAAGGGGTTTCTCATCACGGTGGGACTGGTGTGGCTGGCTGTCGTCCCGATGGGGTTCATCGGGCTTGCCAAGGAAGAGTTCACGCCTGTTGCGAATACCCCCCAGAACGGCTCGTTCCCGCTACAAGCGAACGTCAAACTGTCCTCCGACAAGCCGACGCTGGTTCTCTTTTTCCATCCTTATTGCCCGTGTAGTCGCGCGAGCTTGAGCGAGCTCGACCGGATTCTGGCCCAGACTCAAAATAAAATGGCGACCACGATCGTCTTCACCATTGCGAAGGGCGAGCCCGCCGGATGGGACCAGTCCGATCTTTGGAAATCGGCTGCGGCCTTACCGGGCGTTGCGGTGGTGCGCGACGATGGCGGGGCGGAAGCGCGGAAGTTTGCCGTCATCGGTTCCGGCCATGCGCTTTTATATAGTGCCGCCGGCCACTTGCTGTTCAGCGGCGGCATCACCGGTTCGCGCGGACACGAAGGCGACAACGCGGGCCAGGCCGCGATCGTCAGTCTTGTTCTCCAAGGCAGATCGTCGATCACCCACACGCCGGTTTTTGGGTGCTCGCTGTTATGAGCCACTCCAAGCCGATCCGCATGAATTCCTTCGCAAAATCCTTTTTCGTGGTCGATGCCGATTTGCGAGGGCCCGAAGTCAAAGCCGAGCCCGCCCGCCTGGCGGAACTCGAGGAGCAACACTTTCGTGACCATTGCCGGCGAGTCTGGGTGCGTACCGACCACATCTTCGCCGGGCTGCTCGTCCTGCAGTGGCTGGTCGGTATCGGCGTGGCGTTCTGGATCACCCCGCTGACCTGGGTCGGCGCCACCAGCTCCGTCCATCTGCATGTCCTGGCCGCGATTTTCCTCGGCGGGGCCATCGCCGCATTACCGGTCGCCCTGGTGCTGATGTACCCGGGCCGCACGTGCACTCGCCATGTTATCGCCGTTTCACAAATGCTCGCTTCCGCACTGCTCATTCATCTGACGGGAGGCCGGATTGAGACGCATTTTCACATCTTCGGCTCGCTAGCCTTTCTCGCGTTCTACCGCGATTGGCGCGTGCTGATGACAGCGACCATCGTTACCGCACTGGACCACATGGTGCGCGGTGCGTTCTGGCCGCAATCCGTTTTTGGCACGTTGACGCCCGACGACTTCCGCTGGATGGAGCATGCCGGCTGGGTCCTCTTCGAGGATATTTTCCTCTGGATCATGTGCCATCAAAGCATGGTGGAGATGCGATTTATCGCCCATCGCCAGGCGGAGATGGAGTTGACGAATGAGCGCATCGAGCTTGCCGTTAACCAGCGCACGATCGATCTGGACCGCGCCAACCAGGACCTGAAAAGCGCGAAGGAGGCGGCGGAGGAGGCCAACATCGCCAAGTCCTCCTTCCTCGCGAACATGAGCCACGAGATTCGCACGCCGATGAACGGCGTCATTGGCATGACCGGCCTGCTGCTCGACACCAAACTTAATGGCGAGCAGGTCGGATTCGTCGAGACCATCCGGCAAAGCGGGGACAACCTGCTGACGATTATCAACGAGATTCTCGATTTCTCCAAAATCGAATCGGGCGCGATGGAGCTGGAGCAAATTCCGTTCGACATCATCCCCACGCTCGAGGAAGTGCTCGATCTCTTCGGTGTGCGCTCCGCGGAGAAAGGCCTCGATCTCGCCTACCTCTTCGATTCCACCACGCCGAACGCCATCGTGGGCGATCCCACGCGCCTGCGCCAAATCCTGATCAACCTTGTCGGCAACGCGATCAAATTCACCGAGAAGGGAGAGGTCGTCGTCGAGGTCTTTTGCGAGCCACTATCCGGGAAAGAACTGCCCAAGAACAACGACTACCTTCGCCTCCTCAAACAGGCGGACCCGGCGCAGCAGGATTGGGTCCGCCTGAAGTTTCAAGTGCGCGACACCGGTCCGGGCATCCCGGCCGAACGCATGAACCGGCTCTTCCAAGCCTTCAGCCAGGTTGATGCCAGCACCACGAGACGCCACGGTGGGACGGGCCTGGGCCTGGTCATTTCCAAGCGTATTGTGGAGGCAATGGGCGGCGAAATCTGGGTGGAAACGGAAGCGGGCCGGGGGAGCTCCTTCTTCTTCACCATCCTGACGAGGGCGACCCATTCCCGCCGGCGCGTCAATCTCACCAATTCGGTCGCGATGCTGAAAAACCGGCGCGTGCTGATCGTCGATGACGGGGAAATCAACCGGCGCATTCTTGAAATTCAATCGGGACGCTGGGGCATGGCCGCCACCGCCTTCGAGAAACCAGTGCAGGCGCTGACGTGGCTGCAGGAGGAACCGCCGCTCGATCTGGGCATCCTCGATCTGCAAATGCCAGAAACCGATGGGCTGATGCTGGCGCAGGCCATTCATTCGATTGAGGCCTACAAAAATCTGCCGCTCATCCTGCTCAGCTCGTCGCTGCCCTCGGCGAATCGCATCGGCTCACCCGCGGATGAATTCTCCGTTCGCCTGATGAAGCCGATCAAGCAGGAGGAACTTTTCAACGCGTTACTGACGACGTTGGGCCACGTCAAGACCACGACTAAATCCAACAATCCCGGCAGGACGCTGGAGCGCGACCTCGCCAAGCGGATTCCGCTGAAAATCCTCATTGTGGAGGACAATCTCATCAACCAGAAAGTTGCCACGCGGATCCTGCAACAGTACGGCTACGAGGCCAGCGTGGCCGGCAACGGCATCGAAGCCCTGGCCGCGCTGGAGGATCAAAATTACGATCTCGTTTTCATGGACATGCAGATGCCAGAAATGGACGGGCTCGAGGCGACGCGACGCATCTGCCAGCGCTACGCGCCGGGGGAGCGCCCCTACATCGTGGCCATGACCGCCAACGCCCTGAAGGAAGATCACGAGAAATGCCTCGCCGCCGGCATGAATGCCTACCTCAGCAAACCGATCCGCAGCGACGAACTGAAGGATGCAATCGAAAGGCTCGGTGCGATCCTGGGCAGGACGACTTCCTGATTTGCTTGCGGCGAGGTTTCCTCGGAGCCTAAGCTACCCGAGTGGTGCGGTTGCCGCGCCATCGCTCGCCGGTTTAGCTCAGTGGTAGAGCAACGGTTTTGTAAACCGTTGGTCATCGGTTCGAATCCGATAACCGGCTCTTTTTTACGCGGTCTCGCGGAGTACGAGGCGAGTGGGGAAGGTTTGGGACCAGCCTTGGGCGGGTTCTTTTTCGCCGGCGATTTTTCTGAGGAGGATTTCTGCGCCCGCGGTGCCGATTTCGCGACTGGGTTGCGCGATGGTGGTGAGGGGTGGCCACGAATAGCGCGAGGCCGCGCGGTCGTCGAACCCGATGAGGGTGACGTCGCCGGGAGTCTTGAGGCCCGCGTCGTGCAGGCCGGCGAGATAGGCAAGGGCAATATAATCCGAGTGGGCGACGATGGCATCGGGTGGCATCTTTTGCGCGGCAAAGCGCCGGCCGGCCAGGCGTAGCGCCGCGCTGTCGGTGCCGGGATAATCGAGGTAGATGGCGGGGCGGCGCAGTTCGCGCAGCGCCTTTTCGTAGCCGTCGAGACGGGACCGTTCCTCCTGCGTGCCGAGGAAGGCAATGCGTCGCGCGCCGCGCTGGGCGAGATGATGAACGGCATCGTAGACGCCGCGAGCACGGTCGATGGTGACGGCATCGTATCGCGTGCCGCGCGGATCGATCAGGACGTAGGGCAGGCCGGAGCGGACGATGGCCGGCATCAACGCAGGCAGGATGTGGCGCGCGACATAGGGATCATGACCAAGCAGGACAAGGCCGGCGGGATTCTGGCCGATCATTTCTTCCACGATCTGGGCGGCGCGGGCCTTTTGCTTGAATTCAAAATGGAACGTCATCGAGACGAGGAAATCGGCCTCGCGCAGGCGTTGCTCGAGCGCGGCGACCTGCGCCATGCGGAGCTCGTCCTCGGTGAATGTGAGAACGGCGATGAGGTGACTCTTTGCGGTCTTGAGCGCGCGTGCGGCGAGGTTGGGACGGTAGCCGAGCTTTTTTACGGCTGACTCGACTGCCTCGCGCGTCTGGGCGTGGACGTAGCCGTCGTTCTTGAGCACGCGGTTGACCGTGCGAATGGAAACGTGGGCTGCCGCCGCGAGGTCTCGAAGATTAGCCATGGTCTTGATCACGACTGGTACTCGGGCGCGAGTTCGAGACCGAAATGGCCGCGCGCGTTTTCAAAGGAAATTTCCCGCGTCATGGCGCCGAGGAGTTTCATGTCGCGCGGGAGCAGTCCCTTCTCCACGTCGTCGCCGAGCATGTTGCAGAGCAAGCGGCGAAAGTATTCGTGCCGCGTATAGGAGAGGAAACTGCGCGAGTCGGTGAGCATGCCGACAAAGCGGCGGAGCAGGCCGAGGTTGGAGAGCGCGTTGATCTGCCACGTCATGCCATCAAGTTGATCGAGGAACCACCAGCCGCTGCCGAACTGAATCCGGCCCGCGACGGAGCCATCCTGAAAATTGCCGGCCATGGTGGCAATTGTGTAGTTGTCCGCGGGGTTCAAGTTGTAGAGCACGACTTTGGGGAGATCGCCGTTACTTTCGAGCCGGTTGAGGTACCAGGCGAGCGCGGAAGCCTGCGGAAAATCCCCGATCGAATCGAAGCCGGTGTCGGGGCCGAGGGCAGCGCGCATCTTGCTATTTGTATTGCGCACCGCGCCGAGATGAAGCTGCTTCGTCCAGCCGCGCGTGGCATCGAGATGGCCGAAATAGAGCAGGAGATAGGTGCCGAACTGGCGGGCTTCCTCGGGCGTGGCGGCTTTGTTCAAGCGGGCGTTATCGAAGATGCGCGAGGCTTGATTTTCGTCGCACTCCGAGGCGAGGCACGCTTCGAGGCCGTGATCGGAAAGGCGGCAGCCCTGCTCGTGGAAAAAGTCGTGGCGTTGTTTCAACGCGTCGAGGAAATCGGAAAAGGTGGCGACGTTGGAATTGGCGGCGGCGGCGAGGCGCTGGCACCAGGGATTGAAGAGCGAGGGATTCGCAACGTTGAGCGCGGCATCGGGCCGGAAGGTGGGATAAACGCGTGTCTTGAGGGCCTGCCGGCGGATGCTCTGGTGATGCTCGAGCGAATCGGCGGGATCATCCGTGGTGCAAATCACGGCTACGCGATTTTTCTCGAGGATGGAATGGACGCCGTAACCGGGCGAGGTGAGTTGCGCGTTGGCCTGTTTCCAGATGGAGGGACCGCTTTCCTCGTTGATCAGGTCGTCGATGCCGAAGTAGCGCAGGAGTTCAAGATGGCTCCAATGATAGAGCGGATTGCGCAGCGTGTAGGGCACCGTGCGGACGAAGGCCTGGTATTTTTCTTCATCGGTGGTATCGCCGGTGCAGAAACGTTCCGCAATCCCGTTCGCCCGCATGGCGCGCCACTTGTAGTGATCGCCCGCCAGCCAGATGTCGGAAAGATTCCGGAAGCGATAATTCTCCGCAATTTGTTTTGGCGAAAGATGACAGTGGTAATCGTAAATCGGCTGCGTCGCGGCGTGGTTGAAGTAGAGCTCGCGCGCCGTTTCCGTTTCGAGGAGGAAGTTTTCGGTGATGAAGGTTTTCATGCAAAGAGGGGAACGATGTGGCGGGCGTAGAGATTCTCCGTCACGTTGCGTGCGATAATGGCTTCATTGGCCCGCAGGGCGTTCAGGTAGCGGTCCCCCATCGCGGCCGCGATCTTGAAGGAGATGTGGATGAGTTGGCGGAAATGCGGGTTGTAGTCAGACACGGAGAGATCGTGCCGCAAAGTGGCGCAGTATTGCGTGGAGGTCCAGCCCGCCACCTCCGTCGGCGAAGGGAGCCTAGCCGGGTCGATATCGACCACCGTGGCGTAGGGAATCACCAGTTCGTCGAACCGGCCGTGAGCCTCGGCGTAGAGATCCTGCGCGATCTTGAGGCCGTCGCTGCCCGACTCGGCGAGACCGATGACTTCCTCGAGCCACGTGGTGCCCGCTGTCTTCACATGGACGCCCGCGCCGTGTTTCTTGAGCAGACGGTTGATGATCGGGTAGAGCGAGAATTTGTCGCTGCCGGAATGGACGCTGAGCTTGAGCGTATCGGGCAAGCCGAATTCCTGGATCGCGAAGCGAACGACGCAGAGGTCCTGATCAAATTCCTCCTCGAAGCGCGCAAGATCGCCGACGTAATCGACGCCCTTGTTAAAGCGTCCGGTAAATTTCGGGGCAACGGTTTGGACGGGAATTTTTTCGCGTGAGATCATCCGGAGGATAAGGAAAAGTTCGGCGGGCGTTTGCGGCGTGTCGGTTTCATCGACAGAAACCTCCGCAATGAAATCGTCGCCTTTCGCCTTGGCGATATGGCGATGGATTGCGGCAGCAGCCTGCATGGCGTTGAGGAATTTCCTCGCGGCACCCTCGATGGTCTTCTCGTCGAGAGTGAGCGGAGAGCTCAAGCCGGGAAGGGCGAGTGCGCCGAGATAAGCCCGGGTGTCGGCGACGAATGCGTCGATTTCCGTGGTCGGTGCGGCGCGCCCGGTGAAGTCGGCCACGTCGATGGTGTAGAAGTCGCTCGCCTCGATGAAGCGGTCCACCGTCTTCAGGTTGATGTGGTCGGCATCGACGTGATAGGCCCTCTCCCAGCCCAGCGCTTTCACCGCAGCGTCTGCCTCGGACCGCACGCTCGCGGGCTCGGAATGAATGAGAGCGTGTTCGCGGTTGGATTTGTTCCAGACCGGCGTCAACGCAATGCCGTGCTGACGTGCCTGGACGATGGCCTGGAGTTGCGCTTGACCTTGATGGGCAAAACGGTCGCCCATGCCGAGAGAGTATTTTTCGAGTCGCTTCATGGGTTCGGCAGGAGTAATTTCTTGCAAAATAAGCCAACGTTGGCACAAATGAAATGAAAATCCTATGCCGTGGTTTTATCTCCAAGCCGAATCGATTCCCCGCGCTGAAGTTGAAGAAGCGTGCCAGCGTCTGTTGGACGAAGCCCAGACCCGCATCACGAAGGGCAAAGAGCTCCGCCGCGTGCTGCTGCTGCCGCCCGACCTGACGCGCGCGCACAGCGGTGCCGGGTGGATAACCGAGACGATCTACCATCTTTTGCCGAAAACATGCGATATCCACGTCATTCCGACGCTGGGCCAGCACGTGCCGCATACGGAGGCGGAAAACAAGTGGATGTTCGGCTTGATTCCGCCAGAGCGGATTCACGCCCACGATTGGCGCAACGGCGTTACACGAGTGGGCACCATTCCGGCCGCGAAAGTGAAGGAGACCACGGGCGGGAAAGCGGACTGGGAAATTCCGGTCGATCTCAATACGTCGCTGATGAATGAGCCGTGGGATTTGATTATCAACATCGGCCACGTCGTGCCGCATGAGGTGCTCGGGTTTGCCAACCACAACAAGAACTACTTTATCGGACTCGGTGGCAAGGAGACAATTTGCGCGTCGCACATGGCGGCGGGCGTTTTCGGCATCGAAAATAATCTCGGCAAGCTCATCACGCCCCTGCGCGCGTGCTACAATTGGGCGGAGGAGGAATTCCTGGGTCATCTGCCCGATGTGTATTTCCAAGTGGTGATGAAGCGCGATCCGCAAAACAAGCTGGTCCACACCGGTGTCTTCGTCGGCGACGACCTCGAGACCTATCTGCAAGCGGCGCGCCTGAGCCGCGAGGTCAACATCACGACATTCGACCAGCCGATCAAAAAGATCGTGGCGCACATGCAGGGAGATGAATTCCGGAGCACTTGGGTCGCGAACAAGGCAGTCTATCGCACGCGCATGGCCATGGCGGATGATGGCGAGTTGCTGATCATCGCCCCCGGGTTGGAGCGATTCGGCGAGCAGCCAGATGTCGATGCGTTGATCCGCAAATACGGCTACGCCCCGTCGGTCGAGGTGCTCGATCTCTATAAAAAGAACGCCGATTTGCAGGATCTCGCCCACGGCGCGGCGCACTTGATTCATGGAACGTCGGAGGGACGTTTCACCATTCGTTACGCGCCGGGGCATCTCAGCCGGGCAGAGATGGAGCAGGTGAAGTTCGCTTACGCCGATTATGACGAGACGGTGAAACGGTACCCGCTCAATAAGTTGAAGGAAGGCTGGAACACCATGGCCGACGGGGAGGAAATCTTCTTTATCAGCACGCCGTCGGCGGGGCTTTGGTCGACGAAGCAGCGGCTGGAGCGCGCGACCTCCGCTTGACCCGAGCCATGAGCAATCTCTTTGATTTGTCCTCGGAAGTGGCCGTGGTCATCGGCGCAACGGGCGTATTGGGCGGCGCCCTGGCCGAGGGCCTCGCCGGGGCGGGCGCGAAGGTCGCGATTCTCGGTCGCAATGCGGAACGGGGAA
>CAZZWT010000091.1:0-10304 GCA_964657775.1 uncultured Candidatus Methylacidiphilales bacterium
GCTGGCCTCAACCACCGGCTAAGGTTATGGCAAGCCTCCGGCTTGCTAAAAACAGTCTACTCGGACTTTTGCAGAGGTCTCAACCTGTTGTTCGGGGCGCGGAGGCTTGGCGGAGCGAGAAGAGGCAACCCCTGGGTTATCGAATCAACGGCTGCCTCTTTTCGAATTCCGATTAAGGTCGAAAATCAAAAGGTAGCCGGCGCAGGCCCTTGCGCCGGAGCCGTTGCGCGAGCACGCGCGACGGCCTGCGTTTGCGCATCAGAAATAACGCTTTCGTTAGCAATCGGGCACCCAAGGTCCCGCAGACGGGACGCTTCCGGCGCAAGGGCCGAGGGATATGTCCCGCGCCGGCTACGTTTTGATTCCCTAGGCCTTCTTCGGCTCCGTCGCCACCAGCACTGTCGCACTCACAATCAACGCCCCGCCCACAAACAACGACCACGTTAGCGTCTCGTTCTCGTAATGGATCGACGCAAAGCGCGAAATCCACCCCGGCAAAAACAGCGCGAGGAATGACGCGACCACCGGCTCGATGCAGTAAATGAGCCCCGCCTCCGTCGCGCTGACGCAGCGCTGCCACGCGTTCATGATCAGAAAATTAAACACCGTGCAGAGCAGGACGAGCGCCGCCATCAGCGTCAACAGCACCGGGGTATCGAGCAATCGCCGCGCGAAATGCGGCGTGCCGCCCAGCGTGAAGAAGGCGACGGCGGAAAACGCCGCCATCATCGTGAACATCAGGATCGTCACCACGCCCGGCCGATTCTCCGCGTAGATCGGCCGTTCGACCCAGACGATCTGGCAGGCCATGAAAAACGTGCTGAGGATGATGACAAGCTCGCCCGTCCCAAAGACGAAATGGCGTAGCAAACCGGGGCTCAACATCGCCGCGCCCGCCAGCACCAGCGCGCAGGCGATGATCACGCGCACGCTGGGAAAGCGGCGGTCCCGCACCGCGACGATCAGCGGCACGATCAGGCTGTAGAGCTGTGTGAGGAAGGCCGCAATGGAAGCATCGGTCCACGCCAGGCCGAGCGTCTGCAGGAAGAGCCCGCCCACCGCGAAGACGGCGAGGCCGATCGCCTGGCTCCATTCGCGGGCCGTGACGTAGGTAAACTGTGCGCCATAGATCAGCAGGAGCATGACGGCAGCTACCGCGAAACGGATCGCCACGTTCGCCGCCGCCAGCGCGCCATCGGGCAGCCCGGCCACGTGCGCCTGCTGGACCAGTTCCACGCCGCGCACGAGGGGAAAGCTCAGCCCCCACAGCACAGTCGAGCCGATCAGCAGCGCGCGCGCTTTTTGCACCAGCGCGGCGTTGGACGGCAAGGAAGATGATGTGGCCACACAACACCATGACAAAATGGCGGGCGCGCTCAAGCATCGTCTTTGGCGACCTCGTGGTAGAACGCGGAAGCGCGGGGGTAGACCGTCCGTGCTTTGACGCCCGCGAATGTTAATCAGGTGACGGCATCGATCACTTCTACTTCAAAATTAGAAAAAAACTCGTATTTGACTTTTGATGTCTTTATGATTACTTTTATCCACATGTCAATTTTCGTAATTTTCACCTCCGATTATCCATTTCCCAGGCCCCGCCATGGAATCCCATAAGAAAACATTCCCATGTCACGACGTCTCTCCCCGTCTCACTTGGTATCGAGATGTCTCACCAGGGGGGAAGCATCAGCCACGCCTTTGGCTCCAACCTCAATGAAACACGAATCTCATTCAGGCTAAGTCAATAACAAGTCAGGATACGAAAGATCTCGCGGCGCAGTAGCGCGTAAAGACGACCGCCGACCCTGCGGCCGCCTTTGCCACTTGCGCCGACCTGCACCGTTGCTAGGCTTGTCCCCTTCCCAATGAAACGTCCGCCCTCTCCCAAACATCTCGCCCACATCACCAAGGGCAAGCGCGTCATCGAACTTGAGGCGGCGGCGCTGCGGGCCGTGCATAAGCGGCTGGACGAACACTTCGCCCGCGCTGTGGAAGCCATGCGCGACGTCATCCAGACCGGGCACAAAATCATCGTCACCGGCATCGGCAAGTCGGGCACGATCGGCGAGAAAATCTCCTCTACCCTTTCCAGCACCGGCGCCTCCAGCGTCGTGCTCGATGCCGTCAACGCCTCGCACGGCGACCTCGGCATGGTCTCCACCGGCGACCTCGTCCTCATCCTCAGCTACAGCGGCGAAACGGAAGAGGTCGCGCGGCTCATCCCGAGCCTGAAACGGATCGGCACGCGCATCGTCGCGATGACCGGCCATGCCAAGTCCTCGCTGGCGCGCGAGGCGGAGATTCATCTCGATGTCCAGGTGCCGCGCGAGGCCTGCCCGCTCAATCTCGCGCCCACGTCGAGCTCCACCGCGATGCTGGCCGTCGGCGATGCCCTGGCCATGGTACTGCTCGAGGCGCGCGGTTTTCGCAAGGAGGACTTCGCCACCTTCCACCCTGGCGGCACGCTCGGGCGCAACCTGCTGACCAAGGTCGAGGACATCATGCGCAAGCACGACCAGATCCCGATCCTCTCCGGCACCGCGACCGTGAACGAGGCCCTCGCCCTCATCGGCAGCAAGCGCGCGGGCGCCATCGCGGTAGTCGACAAGAAGGGCCACCTCGCCGGCATCTACACGCACGGCGATTTCACCCGCGGTTACCAAAAAGACGTCAACATCGGCCGCGCGAAACTGGCCGAGGTGATGACGAAGAATCCGATCACCGTGCGCGTGGAAAGGCTGGCGGTGGAAGTGCTGAACCTTTTCGAGAAGCACCGCATCGGTGACCTGATCGTCGTCGATCGCCAGCACAAGCCGGTCGGCCTCGTCGACGCGCAGGATTTGGCGAAGGTGAAGCTGCTCTAGTTCCTCTTGTCTCCCACCCAATTTTTGCTAGGCTCACCTCTCCGGCGAATCATTTCCGGAGCAACCCCTCACTCATTTATCCGTCATGCCCAACGCGAACGAAGTTAAAAAAGGACAGGCTATTAGTTTCAATGGCGACATCTGTATGGTCTTGGACACCCAGCACCGCACGCCCGGAAATCTTCGCGCGTTTGTCCAGGCCACCCTGCGCAGCATGCGCACCGGCAAATCCTTTGTGCAGCGTTTCAACTCCAACGACGCGCTCGAGCTCGTGCCGATGAGCCGCAAGAAATACGAGTTCAGCTACAAGGACAACACCGGCTATCATTTCCTCGATCCCGTCACGTACGATGACATCGTTTTCCAGGAAGATTTCGTCGCCAAGGTGAAAGATTATCTTACGGAGAACCTGGCGTGCGACGTCATCTTCACCGACGAGAAAGCCGCCGACATCGAACTGCCTGCGACCGTCACGCTGAAGATCGTCGAGTCCGCCGACGGCGTCCGCGGCGATTCCGCCAACAACGTGCAGAAGGTCGCCATCCTCGAGACCGGCCTGCAGATCCAAGTCCCGCTTTTCATCAAGGAAGGCGAGCTGGTTAAAATCAAAACGTCCGACGGTTCCTACCTCGGCCGCGCTTAGTCCTGTTTCGGAAGGTCGGCCTCCAATGCGGTTAAAACACCTGCGGCATCCCCTCAATGAGGAACCGGATCTGGTGAAACATCCCGGCCTTGTTGCCCGCCACCATCAGGCGCTGCGCCGGTTCATGCATCGGTTCATAACTGAGCCGGTAGGTGCCAAAATGCATCGGCACGAAGGTCTTTGATTTCAATTCGGCGAAGGCCTGCACCGCCTGTTCCGGGCCCATGTGGACGTCGCGGAAAGAGGGCGGCTCGTAGGCCCCGATGGGCATCAGCGCGATCTCCGGCGCGAGGCGGCGGCCGATCTCGCGGAAGCCGGAAAAGTAGGTCGAGTCGCCGCAGTGGTAAATGCTCCGGCCTTCATACTCGATGCAGAAGCCGCCGTAACCGCGGTGCTTGTCCACCAGCACGCGGGCGCCCCAATGCTTGGCCGGCGTGAAGGTGATCTTGAGGCCCTGGTAGTTCCACTCGTCCCACCAGTTCATCTCATGCACCCTCTCGAAACCGAGATCGTGGACGAGATTGGCCACGCCGGAAGGCACGACAATCGGCTGGCGGGCCGCGATGGCGCGCAGCGTGCGGCGGTTGAGGTGATCGAAGTGGGCGTGCGTGATGAGGACCAGATCGATGTTGGGCAGGTCCTCAATGGAAAGTCCGGCGCGCTTCAGCCGCTTGATCACGACGAGCCAGTTGGCCCAGTTGGGATCGATGAGGATGTTGTGCTTCGGCGTCTGGATGAGGAAGGAGGCATGGCCGATCCAGGTCAGGCCGATCTGGCCGGGCGCGAGCGTCGGGAAAACGGGACGGTGCTCGACGCCGGTCTTGCGCTGGAAAAGGGACGGGATCAGTACTTCGGTGATGAAGTTGCGCTCGTTCCAGCGCGTCGCCTTTTTCTTGTCCTTCTTCTTTTTGGGTTCGGCCATTTCGATTTGAGCCACTCCACAACGTGCATCAGGCTCGCGCAGGCGCAACTCTTAAGGCATCTTGGGGGAACGAGCCGAGAATGAAACTTGATTTTTTGCCATGAGTGACGATTCCGTGCGAGAAGACAAGGCGGCGATGCGCCGGGAAATGCGCGACCGCCTGCGTGCGATGAGTCCCGCCCTGCGTGCCGAGGCGTCGCTGGTCATCTGTCAGACGGCAGCAGGTCTGCCTGCCTTCACCGAAGCGAGGTGCGTGGCGTTGTTTGCGCCCCTGCCCTCGGAGCCCGATGTGCATCCGCTGATCGAGGAAGCGTGGGCGCACGGCAAGCGGGTCGTGCTGCCGCTGATGATCAAGCACGGCACTGTGCCGGAACTCGACTGGCATGAAGTGACGAGTTGGGACGATGTCGTGGTGCCGGGTCCGTTCGGATTACGCGAACCCGATCCGCTCCGGTGCACGCGCATCAAGGCCGCAGAGGTGGACTGTGCCTTTGTTCCCGGAGTCGCGTTTGACCCAGACGGATATCGCCTCGGTCGCGGCGGCGGATTCTACGACAGCTTTCTCAGCCGCGTCTCGGCGACGTTGCCGAGCGTCGGATTGTTCTTTGCCAATCAAAAAGTGGAAGGCGTGCCGCGAGAAAATCACGATCAGCGATTAACCAACGTGATCACGGAAGATGGATTGCAGTAGGTAGCCCGCGACCTCCGGGCGCGGGTAGCGTGGCGCTATCGCAACCCTATCATCACAACATCTATCAACGAGCCCCGCGCCCGCAGGTCGCGGGCTACCCGCCAACTTTTACTCCCCAATCTGCGCCTTATATCCGGCAGCATCCTTCAACGCCTCGACCTCACCGGGATTCGACAGCTTGATCTTATACAACCATGCCGCGCCATACGAATCGGCATTCACCAATTCTGGCTTCTTCACGAGGTCCGCATTGGCCTCCGTAATTTCGCCACTGACCGGCGAGTAAATATCGGAAGCAGCCTTGACGGATTCCACCACGGCCACCACCGCACCGGCTGCGAACTTCGCGCCGACCTTGGGCAGATCGACGTAGACCACATCGCTGAGCTCGCTTTGCGCGTGATCGGTAATGCCGACCGTGCCGATGTCGCCATCGACTTTGATCCATTCGTGAGAGGCGGCGTAGCGAAGTTGTTCGGGAATATTGCTCATGGGAAGTGCGGAATGCTGGCTTATTGGGCGCGTTTGTAAAAGGGCTTTTTGACCACCTCGACCGGCACGCGATTGCCGCGCACTTCGATCTCGAGCACGGTGCCCGGTTCGGCCTGCTCAACCTCGACATACGCCAGGCCGATGCCGTAACCGAGCGTCGGGGAAGGCGCGCCGCTGGTCACCTCGCCTACGTCTTCCGTGCCGAGAAAAAGGCGGTAATGGGGACGCGGCGGCGGGCCTTTTTCCTTCTGGCGGAAGGCGACGAGCTTCTCGTTCAGGCCATGGGCCTTCTGCTTGAGCAAGACATCCTTGCCCGGGAAGTTGGCTTCCTTCGTCAGAGAAACAAAGAAGCCGAGACCCGCCTCGAGCGGCGTGCGCTTAGCGGAAAGATCGTTGCCGTTCAGCGGCAGGCAGGCTTCCAACCGCAGCGTATCGCGCGCGCCGAGGCCACAAGGTTTCAGGCCGAACGGTTTGCCCGCTTCAAGCAGGGCAAAGAAGAAATTTTCCGCCATCTCGTTCGAAAAAAAGAGTTCGAGGCCGTCCTCACCGGTATAGCCCGTGCGGGCGGTGAGGATTTCCTGGCAATTCCACGAATACTTCGTGATCTCGTTCCGCTTCGGCTCGGGCCAGCCGGCGCCGAGGAATCCGCGCGCGATTTCGAGCGCCTTGGGTCCCTGCAGCGCAAGGGCGCTATACGAACCGCTTCGATCGGAGTACACGACACCTGCGCCTTCGGGACATTCGATTTCATTTTCAATCCAGGCACGATCTTCATCGATCTTGGCCGCATTGACCACGAGCAAGTACTCATCTTGGCGCAGATGGTAGATGATAAGATCGTCGATGACACCGGCATCGTCCTCATTCAGCATCAACGTGTATTGCCCCTGCCCGACGGCCAGCTTGGCGACGTCATTGGTGAGCAGGCCATTTAGGAACGCCAGAGCATTCGCGCCGCTGACAAAAAACTCGCCCATGTGGGAAATATCGAAAACGCCGGCGGCTTCACGCACCGCCTTGTGCTCGTCGAGAATGCCGCTGTATTGCACCGGCATGTTCCAGCCGCCGAAATCGACCAGCCGTGCGCCAAGTTTTTGGTGGGCGGCGAAAAGGGCGGTTTTCTTCAACTCGGCGGGATCACTCATGATTCACTCAATCTAGCTCCGCAGCGCGGCCACGCACTCCAAATTTTCGCCAGGCGCTCCGGTATAAGCCCGCCCGTTTGCGAACGCCTAACGGTAATAAGTCGCTTCCAGCAAGCGCGCGGCTTCGATGAAGCCTTCGTGCAAAACTTGCGAGCGTGAAGCCGCGATCAGGAGTGCCTGGACAGCAGACTGGCGCGTATCAGCCCCGAGCAGTTTCGCCGCGGCGCGAACCAACGCATAGTCTTCTCCGCTGGCCGCCAAGATGCGGAAGTCGCGGCTCTCGGTCTCGCTCATGCAGCCATCGACCAGCTCGTAATAAGCAGGGTCAATGGGCACGCGCGCCATCTCGAGCAAGGCAAAGCCGCGGTAGAGACTCGCCACATATGCGACCCGCGCGGAGCGCTGATTGTGATGCAACTGGAGCATGTAGTCGCCCAGGCTCAACCCGCGTTGCTTGGCCGCCTCGATGATTTCCTGGCTGACAGTGACAGTGCGGCGAATCTTCGAGGACACGTCGAGAGGGTAGAGCCGGGCCCGGCGCAGGTCAAATTCGGCGAAGAACGATTTCGAGTAGTTATAAAGAAAACCGTCGGTCAGCATTTGGCCCACGATAGATTAAGCTCTAACTTTCACCATGAAACTTTTTGAACTTCCTGCGTTTGGGATCGACAACCTTACGCTCGTGGAACGCCCCACGCCGGAGCCTGCCGCCGATGAAGTGCTGGTCCGCCTCCGCGCGGTCTCGCTGAATTTCCGCGATCAGTTGGTCATCCAAGGTAAATACAATCCGCGCATGGCGCTGCCGCGCGTACCCATCTCCGACGGCGCAGGCGAAGTCGTGGCCGTGGGCGAAGCCGTGACGGCCTGGAAGACGGGCGATCGTGTCGTCATCCCGTTTTTCCCGGCGTGGCTGGATGGCGAGCTGACCTCAGCGAAAGCCGCAAGCGGGCTTGGTGGTGATGTTGATGGCCTGCTGCGCGAATTCGCGGCCATCAGGGCCGACGCGCTCCTTCCCATTCCCGCGCATCTCAGTTTTGCGCAGGCCGCCGCGCTGCCTTGCGCCGCCGTCACGGCTTGGAACGGCCTCTTCGTCGCCGGCAATCTGCAACCAGAACAGACCCTGCTCTTGCAAGGCACCGGCGGCGTGTCGCTCTTCGGCCTGCAATTCGGCGCGATGATGGGCGCCAACATCATTCTTTTATCCAGCAGCGATGCGAAGCTGGAGCGAGCCCGCGCCATGGGCGCACAGCACACCATTAATTATCGCACGACGCCCGACTGGGAGAAACAAGTGCGGGAAATCACGGATGGCCGCGGGGTTGATCTGACGCTGGAAGTCGGTGGGATCGGCACGCTGCCGAGGACGCTGAAAGCCACGGCCTACGCGGGACACGTCAGTCTCATCGGCGTGCTGTCGGGGATTTCCGGTGAAATACAACTCGGTCAAATCCTGCACAAGGCGCTGACCGTGCGCGGCATCTACGTCGGGTCGCGCACGATGTTTCAAAAAATGAATGAGGTCATTTTCCAGCATCGACTGGAGCCCGTGATCGATCGCATGTTTTCTTTCGACCAAGCCGTGGACGCCTTTCGCCATTTTGAATCGGCAGCACACTTCGGCAAAGTGGTGATCCAGTTGTAACAGAGATTTATTACAATGCCTGAGAGGGAGAAACCCTTTCGCGCGCCACGGCGTCTTAGGTTCGGAACGGCTTCTGCTCAGACCTTATCGAACCACCCCCATGGCGCAATCCACGGCAACGCTTTCGTCCCGAAAAACCGGCTTGGATGGGGTGCTGTCCCCGATCGTTAAGTCGAATTATCAGCCGCATCTGGATGGCCTGCGCGCTCTCGCCATCCTGGGAATTCTCTTCGAGCACCTCGATCTTCCCCTGCCCTTGATGCTGCGCTGCGGCCCGCTGAGCGTGCGCTTCTTCTTCGTGCTCACGGGTTACTTCATCACCCTCTCGCTTTGGCGCGTGCGCGGCGAAATCAGCGATACAGGCGAAGGCCATGCTCCGCTCGGTCGCTATTACCTCGCCCGCCTTTTACGCACCGGGCCGCCATTCTATCTCTCGCTCCTGCTCGGCGCGATTTTTGGCATCGAGGAGGTGCGCACGAACTTCTTCTGGCTGGCCACGTTTCAGGTCAACAACCATATCGCGTGGCTCGGCTACTGGCCCAGTTCCATTTCGCATTACTGGTCGCTGGCCGTGCAGGAGCAGTTCTACATCCTCTGGCCGATCGTGGTGCTGCTGTTGCCCAAGCGTTGGTTTCTCTCCACCATGGCGGCCTTCATCGCCTTCGGTCTCGTCTTCCGCATGGTGTGCATCATGGATAGCTCGAGCACCCTCCTGCGCTGGGTCACGTTGCTCGGCTGCATCGATTCCTTCGCCGTAGGCGCGTTGGTGGCCTATCTCGCGCAGGCGCAAATCCTGACCCGAATGTGGCAATCGCCCCGGCTGCTTTTCGCCATGCCGCTTATTGCGGGGGCTTCCTTTTATCTGGGCCGAGCGTTGATGACGCTACCGGAAAATAATCTCTGGCTGGCCCTAACGGAATCCGTCGATGCCATTTTTCTGGCGTGGATTCTGGCAGCTTCGATCAGCGGAATGAACACGCGTTACTCGCGGGTGCTGAGCTGGGCGCCGCTGGTTTATCTCGGGAAGATCAGTTACGGGATTTATGTCTACCACGTCTTCATCATCATCCTAGTCTCGCCGCTCCTCGTGCCGCTGGGCCTGAGCGAAAGTCACAACGCCGGGGGCCGCATCGCGGTCTTGCTCGGCTTGACGCTGGTTGTCTCGTCCCTTTCGTGGCATTGGCTGGAGCAGCCGTTTCTCTCTTGGAAGAAGGCCCTGGCTTCGGGCGGAAAACGGACTCGGGCGCAGGAGCCGGCGGAAGCAATCCCGTTCGCGCCCCAGCCTTACTAGCCGCTCAGTCCCACGCCGGCGGCGCGGGCTTGATCTTCCACTCGTTGACCAATCCGCGCGGATAATTCATCACGAAGCGCGAAGGCTCCTGCCACCGATCGTCGAATGAAGCCGTCGCGCGCATCAGCGGATAGGTAAGATAAAGCTCATCGCAAGCGCGAGTAACGGCGACGTAAAAAAGACGGCGCTCTTCTTCCTCGCCTTCCAGCGTCTCGACCGAGCGCGCCGCCGGAAACATCCCGTCGCATAGCATGATGACGAAGACGACCTTCCACTCCAGCCCCTTGGCCTGGTGAATCGTGCTGAGGCGGATGCTCGGGACGCTCGGCCCCCGGTCCTGCTTGGGGCCGCCATCGACATTGGTCATCAGCGCAAGTTGGGCGAGGAAATCCTCCGTCCGCTCGAAATTCTGGGCGAAGGCCCGCAGTTGGCCCAAGTCCTCCAGCCGCGACTGGAAGTTCGGAAACTTCGTCTTCATGTAATCCTCGTAGATCGCATCGACCACGATTTGGATTTGCTCCGACGCGCGCGCACGAATGTCCTGCGCCGTAATCTGCTTATGCGTCTCGACCCATTGCTTCCACGGCGCGGCGGCTTTCGTGGGCGGCTCAAGC
>CAZZWT010000092.1:0-4943 GCA_964657775.1 uncultured Candidatus Methylacidiphilales bacterium
ACTGATCGCTTCCTGTCGCTCCGACAAGCCTCCGCGACCCGGGCAACAAGTAGCCCGGGCCACCCAGCCTTTCTTGCTACGCTCCCACGCCGCGGCTACAACCAAGAGATGCGCATCCTCGCCATCGATTACGGCAGCGCCCGCATCGGCCTCGCCCTCGGCGACCCGACCGGCACGCTGGCGCGTCCCTTGCCGTTTCTCCCCGCCAAGCCGGATGGAAAGCTCGCGCGCGAGATTGTCGAGATCGCGAAAAAGAACGATGTGAATCTCTTCGTGCTCGGCCTGCCGCGCAATATGGACGGCACCAGCGGCGAGGCGGCGACCACGGTGCAGGCCTTCGCCGCGATCTTGAAGGAAGCGACCCCGCTGCCGATCAAGTTCATCGACGAGCGCTTGACCACCGTGCAAGCCAGCCGGCAGCTGCACGAATCGGGCAAGAACACGCGCAAGCAACGCGGGCAAATCGACAGCGAGGCGGCGTGCGTGCTGCTGCAAGGCTACCTCGATTCGCAACAGAGTTTTCCGCTGCTGCCGCCGGACGCATGAGCTCCACCGTGGCGTTAACGTCGGTCGAGCTCAAGCGGCTCCGCCCGCATCGCTACGACGCGACGTTGCAGGGGCACAAGTTGACGATTGCCTATCGCGGTACGGAGTTCTCCGGCTGGCAGGGGCAGCGGCAGGCCAGCAAGCGCACAGTGCAGGAGTGCATCGAGGCGGCGCTGAAAAAATTGTGGGGCGCGGAGATCAGCCTGCAGGGCTCGGGCCGCACCGATACCGGCGTGCACGCGCTGGGGCAGGTGGCCTCGTTCAACGCGCCGCGGCGGCACAAGGCGGTGGACCTATTGCGCGCGCTGAACGCGAACCTGCCGCGCGATGTGCGTATCGTGAAAGCGCAACTCGTCTCGCCCGCCTTCCACGCCCGCTTCGATGCGCGCGGGAAAACCTACCGCTATCTCATCTGGAACCAGTTCGTGCAGGATCCGTTCACGCTCGATACCCACTTTCACGTGCCGCGTCCGCTGGACCTGCCCGCCATGCGCCGCGCCGCGCGGATGCTGCTTGGCCGCCACGACTTTGCCTCGTTCACCAGCAACCCCGGCTACGAGCGCGAATCGACCGTGCGCGTGATGAAGCGCGCCTCCATCGTGCGCCAGGGCCCGGAGTTGGTCTTCCATTTCACGGCGGATGGTTTTCTTTACCGCATGGTGCGCAATCTTGTCGGCGGCCTGGTCAAGGTTGGCTTGGGAAAGATGACCGTGGATGATTTCGGCGCCGCGTTTCGCGCCTGCCGCCGGTCGGCCGCGCCCGCGACCGCGCCAGCGTGCGGGCTTTATTTGATGAACGTGGTTTATCCGCGGAAGAAATAGGTCTTATAGGACTTATAAGTCGTATAGGGCCTATAAGACCTACCTTCAGGCGATTTCAAACACCGTGATCTCTGGCGGGCAATGAAACCGAACGTGCGGGTGGACCGTGCCCACCCCGCGATTCACATAAAGGTGCCTGCCGCCGTGCTGGTAGAGTCCCTGCTGGAAGATTTTGCCATACTGCGGCAGCACGAGCGCTCCGACGAGCGGCACGCGCACTTGGCCGCCATGCGTGTGACCGGAGATTTGTAACTTGATGCGAGGGTCTTCCAGTTGCACAAATGGATCCGGCTCGTGGACGAGTAGGATGTGGCGCGAAGTCTCCGGCGTTTTCTGGAGGATGAGCGGATCCGGCCTGCCGGACCAATAGCTGTCAAGTGCACTGAGGTAGACCTGATCTTCGCCGGGCAGCGCGATCGACTCGTTGCGCAGCACGCGAATGCCCTTCTTTTCCAGCTCGAAGATGATTTTCGGCGCTCCAGCCCAGTGGTCGTGGTTGCCAAGCGTGGCGTAGGTGCCGAGCCGGGCCGTGGCACGCGAAAGAATCGCTGCGAGATCGGCCATTCGGGTTAGTTTGTGAGTGAGAAAATCGCCGGTGTAAAGAATCAGGTCCGTCTTCAGCGCCGTGAGGCAGGCGGCGACGTGGGCGAGGTAATCCTCCTCATAAAGTGGGTCGAAATGGATGTCGCCCAGCGCTGCGACACGCAGCGGTTGCTCAAGCCCAAGGGTGAGACGTATGGCGCGCTGCTGAAGACGATGGGTCTCGATCTCGTAACTGATGACGGAGGCGGTCGCGGCAAGCGCAGTCGCCCCCGCGCCGAGCAGAAAGTTGCGGCGAGTCATCATGGCGAAGACGATGATTTCATTGCCCTTGATCGCACGCTAGCTTCTTATTCTTACATGTCGGCAACTCATCGCCTCCAAGTCGTCCTGGTCGAGCCAGAAATTCCGCCCAACACGGGCGCGATCGCTCGCGTCTGCGCGGCCACGGACACGGTGCTCCATCTCGTCGAGCCGCTCGGGTTCAAGCTGGACGACAAGGCGCTGAAGCGCGCCGGGATGGATTACTGGCAACATGTGACCTGGCACACCTGGCCAAATTTCGCCTCCCTGCGCGCGGCCCATCCCCTGGCGAAATTCCATTTCCTGACCACGAAGACGGAGCGGCCCTACACCGCGGCAAAGTTCGCGCCGGGCGATTTCCTGGTCTTCGGTCGTGAGACGAAGGGGCTGCCGGAATCGTTGCTGCGGGAGAATGCGGAAAATTGCCTGACGATTCCGATGTCGAATGCGAACGTGCGGAGCCTCAATCTGGCCACGTCGGCGGCGATTGTGCTGTTTGAGGCGCTTAGACAGTTAAGGTAGCCGGCCCAGGGCCTGCGCCAGAAGCGGTTGTGCGAGCACGCGCGGTCGCTTGTGTTCTCGCAGGAAAAAGTGCGTTCTCTTTTCCAACCGGATAGTTAAGGCGCCCCGGACCGGACGCTTCCGGCGCAGGGCCTGCGCCGGCTACCTTTGGATTCGGACGTGAGCTTACTGCGACAGGCCGCCGAGCTGGCCGGTGGTTTCCCAGCTCTCGGGTTTGTTCCAAGGGACGGAGGAAACGGGCTGGCCGTTGGCGTCGACGTTGGTCGAGGTGGGCGTCGTAGCGTCGCTGGAGCAACCCGCCACGGCTAGAACCAACGGGAGAACAAAGAGAATCGAACGAACGCGAGTCATGCCGCTAGTTAAGCACAGCATCGCCGATTTGAATATCGCCTTTTATGTCCGGCAAAATCTCGGCCACGGAATCGGCGGGATCCACCTTGGTCACGCGCACCTTGCCGAGAAAATTCTTCCCGCGATAGACGATGAGTTCACCATTTGGCACCACACCGGCGTTGAGGCCGACATCGAGGATGACAAAGTTCCACGCATGATCGACAAAGGTGACCTTGCCGCTAACACCCGGCATTCTGCCATGGTCATTCATGCGGTTGATCGAATCCATAAGCTTCGCGATCTGGTCCTTATTCTGGTCCAGCTGGTCCTGCATAATCTTCTGCTCGGCCACAGCGGCGTCGAGATCGGCCTTCGCTTTGGTCGCATCGGCAATGTAATCCGCCACCGTGCGGCCATTAAGATCCTTGGTCATATCATCGACCTTTTTTTGCAACGCCTGGGTCGCGTCTGTCGCGGCCGTCAGGGCTGTCTGGGAATCGGCGGCGGCCTTCTTCGCCGTGTCGAGATCCGAACTCATTTGCGCCATCTTGGACGTGGCATCGGCCAGCTTGCCTTCCGCATCCTTTTGCGCGGCAGCGGCGGCGGTTGCTTCCGCTTTCGCTTTCGCAGCGGCGGTGTCGGAAGCCGTTTTGGCGTCCTGCGTTTGTTTGATAGTCACGGCATCGTCTGCGTTCTTCTTCATGACGAAGTAGGCGCCCACTAAACAAGCGACTCCGCCAATGGCTGCGACGATAAGTAGAATTTTTCCAAGTTGTGACATGTGATAAGTTGGCTAGGTCGTTGACTTAAAACGGTTCATAGAAGTCTCATAAAAGGGCTTAAACTGTCAATTCATTCTTACGCACTAATAATGGAAATGACAGTTTGCCTCCCCGAACGAACGACTTCCGTAAGTCGCTGCTGCTTCTATCCGATCTCTATTTCTTCCATCGCGCGGAACGATGCACCCGGTCCAATGCATCGGAAAACGCGCTCTCCTCAATAGCTAATTCTTTTCTCAACCACGTGGGCGAAGCCGTACCGGCCCCGAGCGACTCCACCGTCAGCCGCTCCGCCTCGTCCGCCGTGATGACCAAAATGTCCTTCGCCTTGCCCGAAAGACCCACCAGCCGCTCGATGATGCTGTCGGCGGTCTGGTCCGCCGTGGCGTAGCAAACGACCATATCGGTCGGCTTGCGACCACCGGCAGGCAGGGCCGTGCCGAGCTTGCCATCGAGCACCACCGTGATGCGCCAATCGGACGTATCGTGCAGGTGCTGGAGCCGATCGATCAACGCCTTGCGGGCGGCCGAGCGGTTCCGGTCGTGGAGCTGTCGCAAATCGTGCCAGGCGAAGATCACACTATGCCCGTCGATGACGAGATAGTGCGCGCTCATGGCGGGAGATGCGGGCGGCTCCGCGTTCGGTTGTTCCCCAGATGGTTAAGCTGCGGCGGGGGCGGCGGCTGCCTTTTCCGCAGGGGCGGCCGCGGGCTTTTCAGCCTTGGCGGCGGGGGCCTTCTTGGCCGGGGTCGCAGCGGGCTTGGCGGCGGGTTTCGCCGTGGCGGCGGAGGTTTTGCTGGCGAGCTTTTGCCGCTTCTTGTAGTTGATGCGGCGACGGCGTTTCTGAACTTTATTCGACTGTTGTCCCATAAGAGAGAAGACCGTTGCGGGAAACGCGGCTTTAGTCAAGCTTGGTGCGGCTTCGGGGGAGAAATAAAGGTTTCTGCCCAGTCACGGCGCGAATCAAAAAGGTAGCCGGCGCAGGCTTTTGCGCCGGAGCCGTTGCGCGAACACGCGCGACGGCCTGTGTTTGCGCATAAAAGAAGAACGCCCGATTTTGCACGTGTGGACCAAGGCGGCCTGGACGGGCCGCTCC
>CAZZWT010000092.1:4953-10235 GCA_964657775.1 uncultured Candidatus Methylacidiphilales bacterium
GGGCCTGCGCCGGCTACCTTTCCATGCGGCAGCTGGCCGCGTGAATCGGGAATTTACACTTTGGCAGAACCGATATCTTGTGGAATAGATAGGGGGTGAGTCTCCCTCAAAATTACTCCATCGGTGTCATTGCCGATACCCACGATAGGTGGCTGCCGCGCGTGGCCGAGCTGTTCAAGGAGGTCGACGAGATCTGGCACTTGGGCGATGTGTGCGAGGAACCGATCCTGGACGAATTACGGGCGATCAACCCGAAGCTCTCGGTCGTGCTGGGCAACAACGATTTCAACCTAAGTTCGCCCATCACCCTGGACTTGGAACGAGGCGAGGAGCGGTTCCACCTCATCCACATCCTGCCGCGCCGGATGCCGCCGGACACCGATTGGCTGCTCTACGGCCACACCCATCGGCCCACGGATGAGATGCATAACAAGGTGCACCTTTTCAATCCCGGCTCGGCCGGCCGGGGCAACAAGGGCGCGCCGGTCAGTGTGGGATTCCTCAGGCGGGAAAAGGGGAAGAAGTTCAAGTGCAGCGTTGTGGCGTTGTGAAATTCCCAAGGTAGCCGGCGCAGGGCCTGCGCCGGAAGCGTCCTGCGGCAGGACGCCTGTGCTTGAATGTTCAAGTTCACTTCTCGATCAAGAGACTCGAGTGGGACGTTGACCGCTGCAATTGCGCGTCCCATCGGTCGCGCGTGCTCGCACAACCGTCCCGGCGCAAGGGCCTGCGCCGGCTACCTCTTATTTTCCGAGTTCCTTCCGCATCGCGGCCAAGGTCATCGTATTCATCACATCCTCGCGGCGGAGCCAGCCTTTGCGGGCCACCGTGACGCCGTGGCGCAGCGTGGCAAATTGGGCGACGCGGTGCGCGTCGGGATTGATCACGCATTTCACGCCCTTGTCGCGCGCGCGATGCCACCAGCGCCAATCCATGTCCATGCGCCAGGCGCTGCAGTTCAGCTCGATCCACGTGCCGGTCCGCGCCGCGCAATCGATGATTTTCTCGAGGTTGATCTTGTAGCCTTCGCGCTGCAACAACAGCCGCCCCGTCGAGTGCCCGAGCATGGTCACATACTCATTCTCCATCGCGCGGATGACGCGGGCGGTCATCGCCTCCTCCGTCTGCGTCATCGAGGCATGCACCGACGCGACGACGTAATCGAGCCGCCGCAGCACATCGTCGCCGAAATCGAGCCGACCATCCTTCAGGATATCGACCTCGCTCCCGGCAAAGACATGAAAGCTCGAATTCTTCGCGTTGTAATCGGCGATGAGCTTGATCTGCTCAAAGAGCCGCTGCTCATTGAGCCCATTGGCCTGGATCGACGATTTCGAGTGGTCCGCGATGCCGAGGTAATCGAGGCCTAACTCGTGCGCCTCGTCCGCCATTTCCGCCAGCGTGTTCTTGCCATCGCTCCAGTTCGTGTGGCAATGGAACGTGCCGCGTAGTTGCGTCCACTCAAGCAGGCGCGGGATTTCCTTCTTCTCCGCCGCCTCGATTTCGCCCATGTTCTCGCGCAATTCCGGCGGGATGTATTGCAGGCCGAGCTCGGCGAAAAGTTCCTGCTCTGTGTTGCACGGGATGAGCTCGCCGTCGTCCTCGGGCTTGGATTTTTTGCCCGGCGGCGTCTTGAAAAGGCCCCATTCGCTCAGCTTTTTGCCCTGCGCAATCGCGCGTTGGCGCATGGCCACATTGTGCTCCTTGCTGCCGGTGAAGTGGTGCAGCGCGTAGGGAAATTCCTTGTCGCTGACCACGCGTAAATCGGCGGAAAGGCCGCTCGTCAGCAGCACGCTCGTCTTCGTCGTGCCTTTGCCCGTGACCGATTTCACCCAAGGCAGCGAGACGAAATAATCCATGATCGCCTCCGGCTGGCGCGAAGAGCACACGAAGTCGAGGTCCTTCACGATCTCCTTGCCGCGCCGCAGACTGCCCGCTGTGGCGAGTTGCAGCACGTCCTCGTGATCGCGCAGCGCCTCGCGGATTTCCTCGGCCTGCGCCCACGCATCCGCGTAGATATAAAGCGCGGAGTAGTCGCGCGCCTGCGCGATGCCGGCGAGGAGTTTCTCCTCGGTCTTCGCGCCAAATCCGGCCAGGTCGCGGATCTTGTGCGCCAGACACGCGGCCTCGAGTTGCGCCACGTTCGTGATGCCCAGCTTCTCGTGCAGCGTCTTGATTTTCTTCGCGCCGAGCGAGGGGATTTCCATCATCCCCAGCAGCCCCTCCGGCACCGTGGCGCGGAGTTTGTCGTAGTAGTCGAGCTTATCGGTCTTCACCAGCTCGGTGATTTTCTGCTGCAGAGCGTCGCCCACGCCGGGGATTTCGCCCAGCCGGTTTTCCTTCACCAGCAGCGCGAGGTCGCCCTCGAAAGTATCGAGTGCGCGGGCGGCATTGATGTAAGCACGCGCCTTGAACGGGTTCTCGCCCTTGAGCTCCAGCAGGACGGCGATTTCTTCGAGAATTTCGATTACGCCGTATTTATCCATGTTGAGGAAAATTACCGCAGGATTTACGCGCGCGCACCTTCAAAACGTGCGAAGCAAAAGGTAGCCGGCGCAGGCCCTTGCGCCGGAGCGGCCCGTCCGGGACGCCTGGGTGTACGATTGCAGAAAAAGGCTCTCTTTTTTAAGGCGAGAGCGCAAGCCGTCGCGCTTTGCGCAACGGCTCCGGCGCAAGGGCCTGCGCCGGCTACCTTTTCATTTCTACTTCACGAACAAATCCGCCTGCGCGCGCTTCTTGCTGAGCTGCTTCGCATGCCGATGCCGCGCGAGAATGCGCTCGTCCGTGACCAGTTCCCCCACGATTTGTCCCGCGACCATCACCACGCCGAGCACGGGCATGACCAGCAGCAGGCCGGAGACTCCCGCCACTGCGCCGCCGAGCAAAATCATGAGCACCGTGACGAGCGGATGCATGTGCAGGCTGCGGCCCACGGTCAGGGGCATGAAAACGAAATCATCGAGCAGGCGCACGCCGATGAAAAGAAAGACGACCTCGTAGGGCAGCCAGTGGCTGTTGGGGAAATCATGCGCCGCGACCAGCGCCACCAGCACGCCGCCGCCGATCGAGCCGAGGTAAGGCAGCCACGCCATCACCGCCGCGATGACCGCGAGCATGAACGGCTCGTGCAGACCGAGGAACCAAAGGCCCACGCCGAGGCACAGGGCGTCCAGCGCCGTGAGCGCCAGCAGGCCCTGGAAGTAGCGGCGGATTTGATCCTCCACGCGATAGAAAAGATAGAGCGTCTTCTCAAAAAATGCGTTTGGAATCGCCTGCACCAGGAAGCGCTTGAAGCGCGGGCCGTCGAGCAGAAAAAAGTAGGTGATGTAGGGCACGAGCAACAGCGAGGGAATCCAGTGCGCCAGCTCCATCGCGATGTCGCCGGAATACTTCGCCTGCCACTCGGAGACTTCCGCCTCCACGTTGTCCTTGGGCGCAGTGGCCGCGGTCGCGGGGGTAACGGGGACCACCTCGCTGCTGACGAAACCGAGATTCTTCGGCGCCACCGGCGCCACGGGCGCCGCCACTTTGGGATGGATGAAGGGGAAGGCTTCGTTGAGCGTCGCTTCCAGGTCCTGAAAGCGCTGATAGCCGACCTTGCTGTAGTCTTCCAGCTTCGCGGGCAGGTTGTGCGCGATGGAAGTAATTTTCGGCGCCATGCTGAACCCGACAAGGACGAGCACCGCCGTCATCAGCAACGTGGTGATGAGCACCGCGCGCGAACGGCTCAGCCCCTTCGAGATGCCGTATTTGACCAGCGGCGACAGGATGTAATAGAGCACCACCGCCAGCAGGACGGGCATGACCAGCCACAGCACCGTCTGGAAGAGGACCAGCAGCAGGCACGTCACGACAATGATCCCAAGCCAGACGATGGGGCCGGAGGCGAGCGCGCGGTTCATGGTTGTCTACGTGGACTGGTGTTGCCGCTCGGCGTTGAGCACCGATTGGCGCAGGCGCGCGGCCAGCACGCGGGCGAGCTGGAACGAGATGCGCGAGGCGATGTTGCCGTGCGTTTCCAGCAGGGAGAGGAACTCGGCGCGAAAGAGCACGACGATGTGCGTGTCCTCGATCGCGCGGGCCTGGGCGGTGCGCATGCTTTGATCCAGCAGCGCCACTTCGCCGAAGAAGGCGCCAGGGCCAAGCTCCAGCAGCAGGTCCTCCGACGGCGGCGGCAGCACGATCTTGATGCGGCCGCTGAGCACGAGAAAAAGGCCCTGGCCTTCCTCACCGGCATCGAAAATGATTTCATCGGCCAGGTACTGGCGCTCATGCATCAGGCTATTGACCATGGCGAGGTCGCGCATGCCCAGGTCCTTGAAGAGGACAACGTTCTTCAACATTTGCAGGCGCGGATCGCGAGTGGTCTGGAGGCCAAACATTGCCGCGACCCTAGGCGGAAACTTTTACGCTGTCGAGGCACTCAATCGGAGGGAGCAGACGGCCGGTTTGTGGCCGGTTGCAGGGGGGCGGAAATATTCGGTACGAGATGCGAGCGATGCCAGACCAGGCAGTCGGTCTCATAAAGGGGAAGATATAGGACGACCAGAGGGTAATTCCATGTTGACCCGAGTGCGAATCCATAGGGAATCCACACGGACCGATACATCGCGAAGTTCGACATCTCATCGGGATCGCGCTGAAAACGGCCGCCGCACGTGAAGGCGACGTAGCTGGCTAGATAGATACAAAACCCAAGCACGACCCACTTTGGTTTGACTCTTCTCATCTTGCGTCACGATTTTAACGAGATTGATCCGAGACGAGACGCATCGCCGGGAAGCGGCCAGAAATAATGGATCGGACCGTAAACCGCGATCACCAGCGGAACCGCGCCGATGACGTCGATCACCTCGTGGTACCTCAGCGCGACCAGCAGACAGGCCATGAGCAGCGTGCACGGCACGGTGTAACGGAGCGTCCACGGCCGCAGCA
Source organism: uncultured Candidatus Methylacidiphilales bacterium (assembly GCA_964657775.1). Lineage (GTDB taxonomy): Bacteria > Verrucomicrobiota > Verrucomicrobiia > Methylacidiphilales > UBA1321 > JABDGH01. The sequence continues at coordinate 9,886 of CAZZWT010000092.1, forward strand.
TGGCCAGCGTGATCGCGCAGCCCGAGCAAAAGGTGGTATGCCCGCTGGGGAAAAGCAGGTGTGACGGCACGATGTGCCAGATGCGGTTCACGTGAGCCAAAAACGTGGCGACGACGAGAGCGGTCACGGCCCGCAGGGTGAAGGCGCCCTTGGACGGCAGGTCGAGCCGGTAGAGCGTGCCGATGAGGATCAGCGCGATCGTGAACGGGTAATAGGCAACGAAATGTTCGGCAAGGTAGCGGATGTTCGACTCTCCCCATTCGCTGCGGAAATGTCACGGTTGATTCGCGAATCGAAAGGTAGCCGGCGCAGGCCCTTGCGCCGGAGCCGTTGCGCGAGCACGCGCGACG
>CAZZWT010000093.1:0-10199 GCA_964657775.1 uncultured Candidatus Methylacidiphilales bacterium
TCGCTCCGCCGAGCCTCCGCGACCCGGGCAACAAGTAGCCCGGGCCACCCAGAAATCGTGCTCCGCCCTGCCTCTCGCAAGCCGGAGCCTCGCCCCAAACCGCAAACATTTCTGAGAATGGTACACGCACGTCGGTTAGCCCGGACCACTCGTTGTCCGGGTGCCGAGATCGAAACTTCGATCGAGGCACAAGAGGGCGCCCCGGGCTCCGACACTGATCCGCTGCCTCTTGTCGCTCCGCCAAGCCTCCGCAACCCGGACAACAAGTTGAGACCTCTGCAAAGGTCTTCAGCTACGCCGGAGGCGTTACAGAGCCGTAGCCGGTGGTCAGACCGCAGCAGCGGTCGCCACCACCGGTATCCGAACCATAAAAAGGTGACAACCCCAGAGGGGTTGCAGAGCTTTCTCAGAGGCAAAACGGGACTCTCAAATCGGATCTGCAACCCCTGCGGGGTTGTGCCGTATTTTTCTTATTCCGGTGGTGTCGGCCCCGCTGGCCTCAACCACCGGCTCGGGTTATGGCAAGCCTCCGGCTTGCTAAAACCAGCACACGCCGACTTTCTCACGTTGTCCAGACTACCCGAAAATTCGCCTAGGGCGGCTTCGCCGCGTTGGTCGCGGACGCGACCGATTCCGCCGCTAGGGACAGCGGCGGCTACCTCGGAACTTTTCACCAACGTCTCAATTCATGGCGTCAGCCTGACCGAAGGACTCGCCACCACCCGCTCTCCCCAACCTGCCTTCCGCAAGCCGGAGGCTTGCCATAACCCGAGCCGGGGGTCGAGCCCAGCAGGGCGACACCCCCGGACCAAATTAAAAGAGAAACTTACCCCGGAGGGGTAACCTAATACTCGCATCCTCATGGTCGGAATCGTACTCGTTTCCCACAGCCGTTCCCTCGCTCTCGCCGTGCAGGAGATGGTGCGCTCCATGACCGGCCCCGGCCTGCCGCTGGCCATTGCCGCCGGTGCGGGCGAGAACCACGCCGAACTCGGCACCGACGCAGTGGAGATTTCCGAGGCGATCAAATCCGTGAAAGGCGCGGAAGGCGTCCTCGTCCTGATGGACATGGGCAGTGCGATCCTAAGCGCAGAAACGGCGCTCGATCTCCTCGAGGAAAACGAGCGCGAAAACATTCGTTTCTGCGCCGCGCCGTTTGTGGAAGGCGCGGTCGCTTCCGGCGTGACGGCGAACCTGGGCGCATCCTTGAACGAGGTATTCGCCGAGGCAATCGCCGCGCTCAAGCAAAAGCAATCCGCGCTCGGCCCGACCGAACCGGCCAGCGAATCAAAACCGCCGGCGAACGACGCGGGTGGACAGCGCATCCGCGTGACCGTGCGCAATCCGCATGGACTGCACGCGCGGCCCGCGGCCAAGTTGATCAACGAGTCGAAGGCTTTCCGCAGCGAGATCACGGTCCGTAACCTGCGCAACAATCGCGGACCCGTTCCCCTGCGCAGCTTGAGCAGCCTGGCCATGCTCGAGATTTTGCAGGACAACGAAATCGAAATTTCCGCCTCGGGTGACGACTCCGCCGCCGCACTGCAAAAATTACAGCAACTCGTGGAGAGCGGACTCGGCGAAGCGCTTCCCACTGCGGCGCCGAAAGGCCAACCCGCTACGCCTCCGAAGGCAAAGCCGGAACGCTCGCGCCCTTCGAGCTCCCATCCCGTTCCGATTTCCAGTGGTATCGCCATCGGCACGTGCATCTATTTTCGCTCGGCCAAGCTCGAGATTCCGCAGCACAAGGCGGCCGATGTCGCGGTCGAAATCAACCGCCTGCGAACCGCCATCGGCACGGCGCAACAATCCTTGCGCGTCCGGCAGGAGAAAATGAGCGCGACCGTCGGTGCGGCCAACGCCGGCATCTACGAGGCGCAGATTCTCTCGCTCCAAGACCCCGATTTGATCGAGAGCGCGGCGCGGTTGATCAAGGACGAAGGCCTCAACGCCGCCGTGGCGTGGGACCGGGTGAATCGTCAGGTGGTCAGCCGCTACGAATCGCTAAGCGATCCCTACCTGCGCGAGCGCGCCTCCGATCTCGAGGATGTGGGCCGGCAGGTCCTCGAGCTTCTCACGGCCAAGGCCTCGACTATTCCGACGCTGAACGAGCCGCGCATTCTCGTCGCCGACGCGCTCACGCCCCATCAAGTTTCCTGCCTCACCCCGAAGCTGGCGCTCGGGGTCATTCTCCTCGACGGAGGCCCGACCGCACACGCGTCCATTTTGCTCAAGGCGCTCGGCATTCCCGCGGTGGTGCAGGCGCGATCCGCGTTTGCCGACGCCGATCTGAATGACCTGCGCACGCTCGCCTTTGATGGTTCCACCGGCCAGGTCTGGCGTCACCCGGAAGAAAGCTTTCTCGCCGAGCTGCGCTACCATCAGGACGAGGAAACGCGGCGCGCCGACGAGGAGCGCGAGGCCAGTCCCCTCCCCGCCACAACGCGCGATGGTCACCCTGTGGAAGTCTTCGCCAATATCGGCGACGTTGCCGAGCTTGACCGCGCGATGCAGTCCGGGGCCGAGGGCGTGGGCCTGTTGCGCACCGAGTTTCTTTTTCTTGAACGCAATTCCGCACCGACGGAGGAGGAGCAATATCGCGCGCTGCTGGCGATCGCGGAGACGATGAACGGCAAGCCGCTCGTTGTCCGCACGCTCGACGTCGGCGGCGACAAGGACCTGCCTTATTTGCAACTGCCGCGGGAGGAAAATCCCTTCCTCGGCGTGCGGGCGCTTCGTCTTTGCTTTTCTCACACCGATTTGTTCACGACCCAATTGCGCGCCATCCTCCGCGCGGGTCACGGTCGCGATTTGCGCATCATGTTCCCAATGGTGGCCACCATCACCGATCTCGATCGCGCCACCGCCTGCCTCGAACAGGTCCATCGCGATCTCGAGGCGCAGCAGATCCCGCATCTCTGGCCGGTGAAGACCGGGATCATGATCGAGATTCCGTCGGCCGCGCTACAGGCCGAGGCGCTCGCACGCCAGGCCGATTTCTTCAGCATCGGCACGAATGACCTGACGCAATACACGCTCGCCGCCGACCGCGGAAATCCCGAACTGGCCCACTATCAGGACGCGCTGCACCCCTCCGTCCTGCGCCTGATCGAGCTCGTCGTCACCGCTGCGCGCAAAAACAACCGGCTCGTCGCTGTCTGCGGTGAAGCGGCCTCCGACGAACGCTCCGCCGCCGTCTTCATCGGTCTCGGCGTGCAGGAACTGAGCCTGAGCGCCGCGAAGATCCCGCACATCAAGGCGACACTCCGCCAGCAAAGCCACGTCAGCCTGCAAAAACTTGCCCGGGCGGCTCTCGATTGTCACACCGCGGCCGAGGTCCGCGCGTTAAAGGTTAACGCCTGATCCGACCTGCGCGACGGGAAAACGGCGGCGTGCCGCCATCAAGGCCAGACCACCGAGACCGAGCAGCAAATAGGTCGATGGTTCGGGCACCTCCGAAATGCTGACGGCACTGACCTGCGTAAAGGCGGCATGGGAGGTGGACGCGAGTACGATATCACCAGAGCTATTGGCGACGACGTCATCCTCGATCAGATAATTTTCGCCTGCGACAAAAGCCGCGCCACTCGTGCCCGTCGTCGTGCCGATCGCATTGCCCTGGGCCTGCCAGCTTACGGAACCGCCGGTAAAGCTGACGTTATCGCTGGAGTAGACCGCGACATCATAATTGTGCCCCGCCTGTAAACCGCTGAAGGTGAACGTGAATCCGGTGCCGGCGCTCGTGCCTAGGAACGGGCCGTGATTATCAATCAGCGCATTGGAAAAAAGATCGGTCGCGCCGTTCCCCGAATACTGAAAATAGTCTCCGGCCGACGTGTCATTCTGCGCCAAGGTCAGCGACACGCCTTCCGCCAATGGGATCGGCCCCTCGCTTTGAATACCTTGCTCGCCCGGCCCGTTAAACGCAACAAAAGTTTCGCCCAGCACACCCGTGCCCGCGTAGACCGTTCCGGGTCCGCCGTTGCCACGGGTACTATCGACGAAATTCGCACCAACGATTTGCGGATCCGCATACGCAGGAATAGCGAAAATGACCGCGAGAGCAAGAGAGCGAAGGAGGTGGTTTTTCATTTCACGTTGTATTGAATTTTTCGCGAGTTAATATTTGCGCAACAGCTCTTACGAAACATACCCTCGAGCGTCAACTAAATCCGCTAAACGAGCAAAATTTATCTAAATTTGCTAAAAATACTGAAAATTTAGCGAATTATAGAAACCCGACTGCGCCCGGGGATCGGACCCGGGCGCCACGCGACCTCACGCCTGCGGCACCACCTCCGGCGCGGCCGGCACGACCCGCTCGCGCAGCGTGGTGCCGAGCAGCGCGTCGATCAGCCCCGCACTTGCGCCGGCGCCGGTCACCGCCACGTCCGGCACGATCCGCACGCCCCGGTCACCCACGATCTGCATGACCTGCAACGCGCCGTAGCTCTGCGCGCCGAGCGCCTGCACGCCGGCCTGGTACGCCTCGGCCTGCGCGAAGCCCGTTGCGCGGATCGCCTCGGCCTGACCCAGCGCGCGCAGGCGGATCGACTCCGATTCACCCGTCGCCGACTTGATCGCCGCGTTGGCGTTCAGCTCGGAGATCATGACGCCCTGCTCACTCGCCACGACCTGCTGCTGGATGTTCGCCATCGCCGTCTCGCGCACCAAAAGCTGACGTTGCTTCTGCGCCGCTTCCTGGATCTCATACGTCTTCTTCTCTTCCTCAGCGATCTTGCGATCCGTCTGCGTCTTCATCAGCTCGGCCGGCGGCGTGATGTCGCCGATGAGCGTGTCGACCGCCTGGACGTCATAGTGCGCCAGTGCATTTTGGATGAACCCGGCCGCCTCGGTCTGCCGCGCAGTGCGGCCACCGAGGAAGTCGAGCACGGTGTAGTCCTGCGCCGAGTTGCGGAAGTAGTTCCCCACGATCGGCTGCAGCACATGGTCCACCAGGTTCTGCATCGACCCGACCCGCGAGATCACCTTCGGCGCATCGAGCGCGCCGACATGGATGATCTGCGCGACATCGAGGTTGAAGCCGAACCCATCATGCGAGCGCACGGTGATGCTCGACAGCTTCTGGTCGAACTTATGCGACTCGGTCCGGTTCGCCCAGTTCAGGACGATGTTCGTCGTCGGCACGAGCTCGACCTTCATCACGCGCGGGTTAACCGGATGCTTGCCCGGATAAAGCGGCGCGACCCACACGCCCTTGTGGCCGGGATTCACCAGGTCGCCATGGCGGAACTCCGTGCCGCTGACATCGACATGCGCCTGACCGACGTAAGAGATCACCACGCCGACATGGCCGATCGGGATCTCCAGCATCTCGACCTGCTCGACGTTAACGAACCACGGGTTGAGGTTCCACGTGCCGGACAACAGGATTTGCTCCTGCAAGCCGCGCCGACCACCGTTTTCCAGGAACGCCTGCGCATTCTGGAAGTTGTCATGTCCCGGCACCGACTCGCCAGCGATCTCACCCGCGTCGATGGGCCTTCCGTCCAGCGTGGTGACGATGCCGACCGCGTCGGACCGCACTTCATACACCCGCAGGTCCGCCGGCGTCAGGTCGTACCGCACGGAGACGTCCTGCGTGATGACCGTGAACTGCGCCGTATTGATGCGATAGGTACCCGCGGTAAGGATCGCGAGTTGGCGTCCCTTCTCGCCACCGTTGACCAGAAACGCCCGCGCGTCCTGGAAGTTATTGCACGGCACGCTCCGCGCCAGGATGCGCTCAGACACAATCGGCGCACCGGCGTTGGCCACGACGAGCCCAATCTCCCCGGCGGGAATGCGGACCATGCCGGCCTTGATCACGCGATACTGGAAGAACCAGTACCCGAAGTGCAGGCCGGGCGCGAGCGTGTCGGCCTGGTAACCCGCCTCGCCGTTAAGCGCGATGAGTTGACCCGGCGGCAGTTTCGCGAAGCCGAACTTCTTGATCACGACCCCGACTTCCTTTTCGTCGATCATCACCATGCCGGTCAGCCATGGACTTAAGATCAACAGGACGGCAAGGCCGCCAAGGCATCCGCCCCACGTCAAGACCGACCAGATCGTCGAAATGATCGACGACAATCCTCCATCATACGAATTCGCTGCGACTACTTGAGCAAACATAACTGACTCCGATGTGGCCCGGCCCGCCGCCGGATTTCCCGGCGAACAATCCGTGCGCGTTTTTCTCGGAGCGACCATCGAACGTGCCGCGCACGCCCCAGGGGATCGCCCTTCCACATGCCTACGGAGTTAGCTGCCGGGCTGGACCTTGGAAGTGGTCGCCAGGAACGGTTGCCCGCCCCGGTGAGCCCCGTCCTTCCGCTGGTGCGAAAGGAGTTTGGTTCCCCCGCGCCCGGATTCAGGAAGGAACCCGGGCCTCAAAAATCAGGACGTAGGCCAGCGTGCCGAAGAGGACGCCGACGATGGTCGCCAGCGATGAGTTGAGGCTAGCGGAAAGATCGTAAACCATCGGATTCAGCGGCGCGACGATGCCAAGGAAAACGAGCGAGAAGGCGGTGGCAAAAAATTGCGTGGGTGGATTCGCCATGAACATGCCCATGGGCAGCAGGAAGAGGCTGGTCGCCACCGCCAGGTATTCGAAGCCGGTGCCGGAGGAGAGGAAGAGGAATTTGCAGATTAAGCCGAGGGCGGTGGCAGGGAGACTGGCGTAGAAAAAGATCCAGCCAACTTTGTCCGGACGCGGCTGCGAGGAGAAAAGGCTGAGGATGATCGCGACGAAGACGAGCGCGCCCGGCCCACTGGACCACGCGCTGCCGATCCAGAACGCGCCGACCGCGCACACCGCGACGAAAGCGCGCAGGCCGTTGATCCACGCAAGGCGGACGTCGCGGTGGAAGTTCAGCGTCAGGCGCGGCTCGTCGGTCCAGCGGCTGTGGAGGATGTCATTCCAATCCTGCAGCGCGCCGTTCAGTTGCCGCAGCAGATCGTCGAGGCGATCAATGACCAGCCGCTCGGAGATCAACTCCGACGCCGGCGCGGTTTCAAACTCGGGACGGAGGAGTTCCAGTTGCTGGCGCACTTCGCCCAGCCCGGTAATGAGGTCGTTGACTTCACCGTTGTCGAGGCGTGCCGGCATTTCATGGAGGAAATCGATGATGACCTCGTGGAAAATCTCGAGCGTGTTGTGCTCCGGCCATCCGCACCGCGCGAGATGCGCATCGAGCGCGCGCCGCGCCGAGATGACGCTGAAGATATGCGCCAGCATGCTGCATGCGTGATTGGCCTCGATGCGGAACCAGGCCGACTCCGCCGCGGCATATTCGATCTGGGTGTTAAGATCGATGATCTCGGCGATCAGCTTCCGGCCCATTTTCATGCGGTCTTCGTTCGGGCCTTTCCACGGAAAAGCGGCGCGCTGGGAAATGTCCTTCAGCACATCGAGCAGCTTGGCCCGCACCATCTCGGCCGAGCGATGCGGCGCGAAGAGCGCAGTCACGATCACAGCGGAGGCGATGCCCAGTAGGATGCAGGCCGTCCGCGCCATCGCGATGAAGAAGACTTGATCCGGCGCGTTGATGGCATCCGCCGCGATGATGCCAGCTGTGTAGGCGGTCAGCGCCGTCGCGTAGGCGCGGAAATTCGTCAGCAGGTTGGAGCCTACCGTACAAAGGCCGACGAGCACACCCAGCGCAAGGACGAAAAGCTCGGGTGTCTGCGCGAAGAGCGCGATGAGAATGATCGCGCTGATCGAGCCGAGGATCGTGCCCACCGCGCGGTAAAGTCCCTTCGACAGCGTGACGCCGGGCGTGCCCTGCGAGACGATCCACACCGTTACCCACGCCCAGTAGGGCGACTCGAGTTGCAGCTCGAACGCAAGACCGAGCGCCAGCATCGAGGCCAGATAGGTGCGCACGGCAAAGCCGATCAGGGCCGACGCGTGCGGCGTGATATGGAGCGTCTCGCGCACATCCTCCCACCACGCGCGGGCGAGCAAGAGGGGGGTTCGAATGAGATGGGCCGTCACGGATTCAGGTGGCGGCGTTACTTCACGCCACCGGGAAAGCTCTATCGCGCTTGTGCGGCTTCGTCAAATCCATCGCCGGGCCGATCGGCACGATGCGGGTCGGGTTGATGTCGTCGTGCGTGTAATAATAGTGGCGCTTGATGTGGTCGAAGTCGACCGTCGCCGCGATTCCGGGCTGCTGATAGAGGTCCATCAGGTAGCCCTGCAAGTTCGGGTAATCGACGATGCGCCGAATGTTGCACTTGAAGTGGCCGTGGTAAACCGCGTCGAAACGCACCAGCGTGCAGAAGAGGCGCCAGTCGGTCTCGACGATGCGATCGCCGAAGAGATAGCGATGCGAGCCGAGGTGATCCTCGAGCCGGTCGAGCGCGGCGAAGAGGGCGCGGCAGGGTTCTTCGTAGCTTTCCTGCGAGGTGGCGAAGCCGGTTTTGTAGACACCGTTGTTCACGCGCTCGTAGATGTAATCGGAGAGCTTCGCTTGCTCCGGCGCGATGTCCTGCGGGAAGAGATCGACCGTGCCATTTCCCAAGGCGGCGAACGCACCGTTGAGCATGCGGCAAATATCGCCCTCGGAATTATTGACGATCTTCTTCGTCTCCTTGTCCCACAAAACCGGCACGGTGACGCGGCCCTTGAACTTGGGATCGCTCGCGAGATAAGCCTCGCTCAGGTAGGCGAAGCCGTTGATAGGATCCGTCGTGTAGCCGGGCCCCTCGCGAAAAGCCCAACCAAGATCGTCGCGGATCGGGTCGACCACGGTCAGGCTGATCGCCTCCTCGAGACCGAGCAGGTGCCGCGCGATCACCGTGCGACTCGCCCACGGACAGGCGAGCGACACGTAGAGATGATACCGCCCCGCGACGGCCGGGTAAGGCGTGGAACCATCGCTCGAAACCCAATCGCGGAAGGCGTCGGGCTGGCGCTCGAAAGCGCCGTCCTCGGATTGTTCGTCAACGAATTGAGGCTTTGCGGCCATGACGTCAGTTTATTCGGTTTCGGTTCCAGCGCCAGTCTGAGTCGCGATGGCGTTATCCATCGAGAACCGGCCCTTCGCAAAGATAGATACGTGAGTTGATCAGCTCAGATCAAACAGCAGGAAGTCTGAGGCCTTGGCCGCCGACAACGTCAGCGTATCGGTCGCGCTGATCGCAACGGCGTCGCCGGGCGCGATGCGCGTTCCGTTGACGTCGAGCTCGCCAGTGATGAGCTGCACCCAGGCGCTCCGACCGCTCGCGAGCGTGTGCTGCACGGACTGGCCTTCGGTCAGTTTGCCGAGGAGCAAGTCCGCGTCCTGGTTGATCGCGATCGAGCCGTCACGGCCCACCTTCGAAGCCACCAGATGCAGGCGGCCCGTCTCCGCCTTGGCGAACGACTTCTCCGCATAAGCCGGCTTCGCGCCCTTGGTGTCAGGCATGATCCAGATTTGCAAGAAGTGCACGGGCTCCTTTCGGGAATCGTTCACCTCGCTGTGCGTGATGCCGGTGCCGGCGCTGATGCGCTGCACATCGCCCGCGCGCATGACGGCGGTGTTGCCCATCGAGTCGCGATGGCGCAGTGCGCCGCTGATGACGTAGGTGATGATCTCCATGTCGCGATGCGGATGCATGCTGAAGCCCATCTCGGGCGCGACGCGGTCTTCATTGATCACGCGCAGGGAGCGGAAATGGGTATGCTCCGGGTCGTAGTAATCGGCGAAGCTGAAGGAGTGGTAGGAATCGAGCCAGCCATGTTCGGCGTGGCCGCGATCCTCGGATTTTCTGATTTGGGTAGTCGTGGTCATAGGCGTTCTTTCGTTGCTGGAACATGGTGCACGGCGGGCGATCTGAAAAAGACGATGTTGCTTGGCTGAGGATGCCTTTTGGGTATGGTGACGCGAATGGAACTGCGCCACCTCCGTTATTTCGTCGTCGTGGCCGAGGAGCAAAACGTCACCCGCGCCGCCGAGCGCCTGCATGTTTCCCAGCCACCACTCTCGCGCCAGATCCGCGACCTCGAGGAGGAACTGGGCGTGGAGCTCTTTCGCCGCACGGCGAAGTCGCTGGTCCTCACCGAGCCGGGCAAGATCTTTCTCAATGAGGCGCGGGCCGTTTTGCTGCGGGCCGAGAAAGCGGTGCAGACGGTGCGCGCGGCTTCCGCCGGGGAGCGCGGGGAGATTCGCATCGGCTACGCTCCGTCGCTGACGGTCCAACTTTTGCCCAGCACG
>CAZZWT010000094.1:0-10190 GCA_964657775.1 uncultured Candidatus Methylacidiphilales bacterium
CCTGACCAAGGGCTTATGAGTCCCCTGCTCTACCGCTGAGCTACCCTGGCATTTAACTGGCAACAAACGACTTGTAGAAGCGCCTCTTGGCTCTTCTTTGGTGCATTTCTACTGTGAAAGTAAGGGAATGAGAAAGGCCGATTCCAGCACGAAAAACGTGTGGAAAACGACCGATACCGCTTGCCTTCTCCGCCAGAAGCATAGCTAGGAATACTACGGTCGGTCCACCCTCCGGGGCAAGCAGAAATGGGTTAACCTGCCGAGCCGGCCGCAGCGGAGGTAACAAATCAAGTCGCGGGGGCGCTTGGCGGCTCTTTCACCGCGCTTCCGAAACCTTATGGATGACCTCGCTCACCTCGGAAACCTTCACACCGAACTTGGTAATAACCAGTCGGGTCATGAGATCGGTCGTTCCTTCGGGTTGATACATCCATTGTCGAATGTGAACCGTCGCCAGGGGGTTCTTTCGATCGAGGGTGATCGTGTATTGCCAGTAAAGTGCGTTGCCGACACCATGTCCCTGGGCGACGCCAATCATGTCATTGGCCGTGGCTTCCCAGCGGGTCGAATCGATGCGGTGGATGTGCCAAATCCGGACCTGCTTTTTGCCGTCATTGAATTGGAAATGTTGGGTCAGGACGACGTCGCCAACCTCGTCTCGCTGGCCCCGGTTGTCGCAGGTGAAGTATTGGCGCGGATTGCCGCTGGTATTTTCAAAGACGCCCCACGAACGGCTGTGTCCGTCGAAGTACCGATCCAATTCAAAGCGCGTGCTCGAGCTTTCAAAATCTTCTGGCTGGAGCGCCGTACACCCCGAGAGAGCCCCGACCAGAAACAAAGGAATGAACCTTTGCAGCCACTTTAACATGAGCACGATTTTAGTGAATCCTGTGTTTGGCTGGTATCAATCGCAACGGAGTAAATGTTGTCCGATTTCTCGAAGAAACCCCACAGGTCGCGCGGGCTGATGACAACTTTGATCTCGAGGGGCGGCCTGTTGTTCCAGGACGCGGTGACGGCCTGTTATTTCTTCAACTCTGCCTGCACGCCGGCCAGGTCCTTCTGGAAAGCAGCATTGGCCAGGATCGCCGCGCCGGTCGCCTTGCCCAGCGTTTCGCCCTCCACGATGTCCGTAGGGTGATGGACTCCGGCATCGACCCGGCTCTGCGCGATCTTGGCCGCGCGGTCGAGGAAGGCCTGCGCCTTGTCCGGAAAAATCGCGCCGAGCACCGTGGCCAGCGTGTAGGACCCCATGGCATGGCCGCTGGGGTAGGCGAAGCCGTCGACCGGCCAAAGCGCGTGGACCACATCGGGATGTTCCTTGTAGGGTCGCAACCGCTTGAACTTGTTCTTCGCCGCTTCGTTGACCGCGCCGGTGGTATGGAGCACTTCCTTCATCAGCGCGTAAAACTTGGGGCTGTTTTCCGGCGTCAGGTTCGCGCCGAAGACGGGCTGAAAAAGAGTCAGCGAAAACTTCTGGTCCGTGTTGCATTCGGCGATCATGGCGGCGTTGTCTTTGCGCGCGGCCTGCTGCTGCAGGACGGTGGCGAGATCGGCCTTGTCGGCATCCGAGCCCGGCGCGGGAGGCGCGGGTACGGTCGCGACCAGCGCGGCCTGCTCGTCCTTGCTCAACCACGTCGGGCCGACTTTATCTTCGGCCCAAGTCAAACCGGTCGTCAGCCCGGCACACAACAACAGCGCAATGAGGGAGAGTTTCGTTTTCAAGATAGGAGGAGCCTGCCTCGGCGGTGGATCACTTCAAGAGACAAATGTGTGACGAAATCGGCGGCGTTCGTTACCTTCAAGCCATGGTCGGCATGCATTTCGACATCGAATTCGGTTCGGAGAATTCGAGCTCCGGCGGCTGCGCTTTTTTCACGATCTATGGGCCGACCGTCGAGGAAGTCCAGGCGTGGGGCGAAAAGCAGACGTGGGATTTGATCCACGACCGGCGGCCCACCCGCTACGCGCTGAAGCGAATGCGATCCGGCCCGGTGGCGGATTACCTGCTCACGGAATCGGGCCGGCAACCGATCGACTACGCGGAAATTCGCCGGACGTCCGATGGCCGTGGATTTGAGGAGATGCGCCGGTTTGGGCTGGGCTCCTCCGGCATGGTGGGGCGCGGCGAGGGGACGGGCCTATCGCCGGTGGAAGCCCCCGCAATGCCCACGCTGGGTATGATCCGCGCGGAAATGGAGAAGCATATCCCGCCGGGCTCGCCGCAGTACCAGCACGCGGTGGAGGGCGCCAATTGGGACACGGCTCAGCAGGCCTTGTATATCTTCACCGTGTGCGGCGAACCCGGTCGCGACTGGAGCGAGGCGGTGCTCTGCCGTGCGGCCAATTTCTACCACGCGGCCAGCATCTGGGGCCGGTACGAAACGCAGGACGGTCGCGTGCGCCGGGCGGGCTTTCAACTGGCGATGGGTTTCCACGCCGTCGGTGAGCCGCGATTGGGCAGGCGACGGAAGCGGTAGCCGCAGGATTGCGCGCGGCGGCTAAAATGGGAATGACGGCGGGCGCAGCGCGTCGCAACTACTGCCGACCGCAGGTCAGCCTTCGGTCTCTTCCTTCACCGCGTGGGCCTGCAGGTCCTCCAGCGAGACGAACTCGAGCGCGGAGATGTGGGTGCCGCTCAGCACCACGTTCGGCGCCATGCCGGCCTCGAGCGCCTCCTTCCAGCGCGTGACGCAGAGGCACCAACGGTCGCCCGGTTGCAGGCCGGGGAATTCGTAGTGCGGCACCGGCGTGCTCAGGTCGTTGCCCACCGCGCGACTGTAGGCCAGGAACTCGGCCGTGGCCTCGACGCAGACGGTGTGCAGCCCGTAATCGCCCGGGCCCGTGCGGCAGTAGCCGTCGCGATAAAACCCGGTCATGGGCGAGAAGCAACAGGGCAGCAGCTTGCCTCCGAGGACATTGGTGCGGATCGATTCGGCCATGGGGAGAGCTTAACGGTTGCCCGGGCAAAGTCGAACGCGGGTTTGGCCCCCCGCTCTTTGGGAACCCTTTTCTCTATTTGCTAAATTTCCAATCTTTTTAGCAAATATTGGAAGCGCAGCAAAATTAGCCAACTGCAGAGGCTGATTTCGCACGGAGGATGGAAGAGGTGGGAGCAGAGGGCCGAAGAGGGGGAGGTTTTAATGAGGATTAATATGATTCAGAGGATTGGGCACGGCCCCCTCTGCCTCCCACCTCTTCCGTCCTCCGTGCGAGACCTTTCCCTCAGCCGATTTGCCTTGCGCGCCTGGCCGCTTTGCCGGGATGATTTCCGCCCTTATGGCAGATCCCCTTGCAGTCAAAAAGATGGAGAACATCGTCGCCCTGTGCAAACGGCGCGGCTTCATTTTTCAGTCGTCGGAAATCTATGGCGGCCTCAACGGCGCGTGGGATTACGGTCCGCTTGGCGTGGAGCTGAAGCGCAACCTGAAGGACTACTGGTGGAAGTGCATGACGCAGGTGCGCGATGATATCGTCGGTTTCGACGGCTCGATTTTGATGAACGCCGCGGTGTGGAAAGCGAGCGGCCATGTGGATACGTTTTCCGATCCGATGGTGGAAGACCCTATTACTAAGAAGCGGTTTCGTGCGGACCAAGTCGAGCCGCTTACAGGACAAGTAGTCGAATTCGAAGGTTTCCGTGTTCCTAAGGACGTTCCTGAGGGAGAAATTCCTAAAGGCGAATCTCTTGGAAAATTCCAAGCGTTCGAGTTTCCTGGAAAGTCTGGAAGTGCAATCAAAACCGCTGACAAATATTTCAAGCTTCGTGTTTCCGAGGGGCAGCAAGTTGTTTGTAGCGAAACCAATCGGTTCCGGATTGAAAACTCGACTGCTTTTAGTTCCGAAAGTGGAGCGCAGTTGGGTGAAGAGAAAGTCTTCAACCTGATGTTCAAAACCTACGTCGGCGCCAATGAAGACGAAGATTCCATCACCTACCTCCGCCCCGAAACGGCGCAGGCCATGTTCGTGCAATTCAAGAACGTGCTCGATGTCACGCAGAAGAAACTGCCGTTCGGCATTGCGCAGATCGGCAAGGCGTTTCGTAACGAGATCAATCCGCGCAACTTCACCTTCCGCTCGCGCGAGTTCGAGCAGATGGAAGTCGAATTTTTCGTCAAGCCCGGCGCCGGTCCCGAGTGGCTGAACAAGTGGCTGGAGGAACGGCTCACCTGGTACGAGGCCATCGGCATCCCGCGCGCGAAGATCCATGTGCTCACCGTGCCGGATAAGGACCGCGCGTTTTATTCGCAGGGCACCTATGATCTCGAATACGAATTCCCGTTCGGTATCCAGGAGCTCGAGGGCATCGCCCATCGCGGCAACTACGATCTCACCCAGCACAAGAACGCCAGCGGCAAACCGCTCGAGTATTTTGACGAGGAAGCCAAGACCAAGTACCTGCCGGAAGTCGTCGAGCCCAGCGCCGGCGTCGATCGCACGGTGCTCGCCATTCTCTGCGAATCGTACGCCGAGGAAACGATCAAGGACGAGGAGAGCGGCAAGGAAGAGACGCGCGTCGTGCTCCGGTTCGCCCCGCGCATGGCGCCGATCAAGGCCGGCATTTTCCCGCTACTGAAGAACAAGCCGGAGCTGGTCGCCATCGCGCAGTCCATCTACAAAACGCTGCAGCCGATGCTCAAGGTCCAGTACGCCGACACCGCCGCGATCGGTCGCCGCTATCGCCGCATGGATGAGATCGGCACGCCGTTCGGCATCACGGTCGATTTCGAGACGATCGAAGGCACCAAGGAAGCGAGCGTCTCCGCCACCGGCATGGCCATCGTCGCCGGCCAGACGGACACCGTCACGCTCCGCCACCGCGACAGCATGAAGCAGGAGCGCATCGCGATTGCGGACCTTCCCGGTTACCTGCTCAGCAAAGTCGTCTAACGGGGAAATAGGACGGAATAACGGAATAAACGGAATATGGAACTGGGACCGATTTTACGGTTAACTCCTCCTCTCCAGTTCCGTTCATTCCGTTATTCCGTCAAAAATTCCGCCTCTGGAGAGCGAAACTTCCCCTCTCGACTTCCCTCCCATTTTCCCCCAATTTCGGATTTCGATGACTCGACCGACACGCCTTGTCACCCTCCTCGCGGGTCTGTGCGGGCTCATTGCCGTCGCCGGTTGCTCCAAGGTGCAGCAAAGCCAGATCGTTGAACACATCAAGCACGGGCTTTCCATCTTCCACCGCGGCCGGCCGCTCCTCGCCGATCTCCATCCCGTCAAGGGCGGCTGGATCATCCAGCGCCTCAGCGCGGATATCGACGGCCTCAACCCCGTCACGCTCCAGTCGGCCGACGGCCAGATGATCAGCGACAAGATCAACCAGGGCATGCTGCACTTAAACGAGTACACCCTGAAGCTCGAGCCCTGCCTGGCCGAGAGCTGGGAAGTCTCGCCCGACCAACTCACCTACACGTTCCACCTCCGCCACGACGTCAAGTGGCACGACGGCCAGCCCTTCACCGCCGACGACGTGAAGTTCACCTTCGATCGCATCCAGGATCCCAAAATCGATGTGCCCATCCTGCGCAGCTACTTCACCACCGTGAAGTCGTGCGACGTCCTCGATCCCTACACCGTCCGCTTCACCACCACGCAAAAGTATTTCAAGATGCTGGAGGAATTGGGCGACTCGATGAAAATCGTGCCCAAGCATGCCTTTGATAAAGGCGATCCCGATTTCAATAAAAACGAGTTCGCGCGCCACCCCATCGGCACGGGGCCGTACAAATTTCTCCGCTGGGTCACCGGCGCGCAGATCGTGCTGCAGCGTAACGATAATTATTGGGACGACTCGCATCCGCGTTATCCCGACCGGCTCGTTTTCGAAATCATCCAGGAGCCGTTCATCGCCGCGCAATTGTTGAAGAAAGGCGAGATCGACATCCTCGACGCCGTCTCGCCCGTCATCTGGAAATACGATCTCGACCACAGCCGCGCGATCGATAAATGCCGGCAGATCATCTATCCCTATCCCACCTACAATTTCCTCGGCTTCAACCTGCGGAACCCGCTCTTCCAGGATGTCCGCGTGCGCCACGCCATCGACCTGCTCATCCCGCGCGATGCCATTCTGCAGCAAATCTATCTCGGCCTTTATGCGACCAAGACCTCGGGCTACGACCTGCCGTCCGTCGCCAGCTACAACCCCGCGGTGTTGCCGACGCCGAACGATCCTTCCGATGCGCTGGAATTGTTGACCGAGGCGGGCTGGAAAAATGATCACGGCGATGGCCTGCTCTATAAGGACAACAAGCCGCTCAGCTTTACGCTGCTGTATCGCTCCGGCAGCCCGAACGAGCAGAAGATGGTCGAGCTGATCCAGGAATCGCTCGCGCATGTCGGCATCGAGGTGAAGCTCTCGCGGCTGGAATTCGCGCAGTGGATCTCGCGCGTGATCGATTGGAAATTCGAGGCGACCATGGGCGCGTGGGCGCTCGATATCAACGGCGATCCGACGCAACTCTGGTCCGGCAGCGAGGCCATGGAAAAGCAGAGCTCCAATTATCTCGGCTACAGCGACCCGGAAGCAGACAAGCTGATCGCCGCCGGCCGGCTGGAGTATGACGACGCCAAGCGGGCGGAGATTTACCAGAAACTGCACCAGGTCATCCACGATGATTACCCGTGCTGCTTCCTCTTTAATCCCCAGTACATTATGCTCATCTCCGACCGCTTCCATAACGTGAAGATGTTCGCCCCGCGCCCCTGCTACGACATCACCGACTGGTGGGTACCGAAGTACCGCCAGAAATTCGCGAAGTATAAGTAGGTGCGGATTTTTTTGACGGAATAACGGAATGAACGGAATTTTAAAAAGCCGAGACGAGCTTACCCCTATTCCGTTCATTCCGTTATTCCGTCAATTTTAGCCCGCATGAAGCCCACGCCCTTTCTGACCGGCTTTTCCCTCGATCGCGAAAGCGTGCCGTCTTTTGAGGATTATCCGTTTTCCATCCCCGCCATCCGGAAAATGCGGCGTGTGAAGCTGCACCCGTCGGTCACCTTTTTCATCGGCGAGAATGGTTCCGGAAAATCGACCCTGATCGAGGCGCTCGCGGTGGCGAACCGTTTTAATCCGGAAGGCGGCAGCCTGAATTTCGATTTCAGCACAAGGGCCAGCCACTCGAATTTGAGTGTACACCTTGAGTTGGAAAAAGTTCCCACAAAACGCCTGCGCGAGGGGTACTTCCTGCGTGCGGAAAGCTTCTTCAACGTCGCTTCCGAAATTGAACGACTCGATCGCGAGGGCGATGCGGCCGGTGTGAGCGGGCGGCTCATCAATGCCTACGGTGGCCAGTCGCTCCACGAACAATCCCACGGCGAATCGTTCTTCTCGCTCCTGACCAACCGCCTCTACGGCGACGGCCTCTACATCTTCGACGAGCCCGAGGCCGCGCTCTCGCCCATGCGGCAGATGAGCATGCTCGTCCTGATGAAGGGCCTTGTCGCCAACGGCGGCCAGTTCATCATCGCCACCCACTCGCCCATCCTGCTCGCGTACCCGGATGCCATTATCTACGAGATGAGCGAAACCGGCATGAAGCGCGTGGAGTACAAGGAAACGGAGCACTACCAGGTGACGCGCGACTTCCTCAACCGCCCCGAAAAAATGCTCGGCCTGCTGTTTGATGAATTGCCGATGGGGACGGATCTTCCTGATTCCGATTGAGTCGGGCTCAGGCCGCGACTTGTCAGTTCGATGAGAATCTTGTACGTTCCTGCCATGAGCATGAGCGAGATTCTGGAAGAAGCTTCCAAACTCAGCGTTGAGGAGCGGCACATCCTTGTTCAAAAACTGAATGAATTGGAAGAGGGAAGCCTTGAGGACTCCCCGGAATTATTGGCCGCCATTGAGGAAGCGCGAGCAGAACCAGAAGCAACGGACGTCACGGGAGAGGAATTGACTCGTGATGTGATTCGATGGGCCCATACAAAGTAGGCATTTCGCGACTTGCCCGTCGTGACATCAAACGCATTGTCCGTTACATCGCCAAAGACGATCCTGCGGCTGCCGAGCGCCTTGGCTTAAAACTCGTCACGCGAGCGCTGAAATTGTCCGATTCAGTCCTCGCCTTGGCTGGATCGAATCTAAGAAATTCGAACGGCGCGCGAAGCTGGTCGAAGGAAACTACCTGATTATTTATGATGTCTTTCCTGAGTCAGGAAAGGTGCGCGTCTTACGTTTTTGGCATTCCGCTCAGAAGCCTGAACGCATGAACCTCGGTCGTTAATTTATTCGGCGATCGCCAGCCCCGCATCCCAATCCTTCCACACCGGCTCGAGGCCGAGCTCGCGCAGCATGGCGGAAACCTCGGCCGGCGTACGCTCGTCGGCGATCGAAAATTGCTGGGTCGCACTCAGGTGCTCGCCCTCGCTGGCAATCACTGCCACGGCCTTGCCCTTGGTGGTCTGGTGGATCGATTCCTCGCCCGCGCCGGTGTAGCCGCCCGGTTCCGTGTGCGAGCCCGCGCTCATCATCGTCACGCCCAGGCGCGCCAGCCGGTCGCGCAGCGCGGGCGTCTCGCGCGTGGAAAGCACGATGCCGATTTGCGGGAAACAAAGCCGTAGGGCGAGGATCACTTGCACCAGCGCACGATCACTAAAATCAAAACGTGGCGCGAATTGCCCCGCCGCGGGACGCAGCCGCGGCAGCGACACGGTCACCGACGACTTCCAGCAATGGCGCAGCAAATAATCGACATGCGCAGCGAGGTTATGCGCCTCCTCCGGCCACGGCGCGAGGCCGAACAGCGCGCCGAGACCCAACCGCCGGAACCCCGCCGCGTAGGCGCGCTCCGGGCAATCGAGCCGCCAGTCAAAATCCTTCTTCGGCCCGGCCGTGTGCAGCTCCGCATAGGCCGTGCGATCATACGTCTCCTGGTAAACCACGAGCCCCTCCGCGCCCGCGCGCACGCTGGGGAGATACTCCGCCGTCTCCATCGGCCCGACTTCGAGCGAGAGGGCCGGGATGAACGAACTCAGCCGCGCGACGCACTGCGCCAGGTAATCGGTCGAGACGAACTTCGGGTGCTCGCCCGCGACCAGGAGGACGTTGCGGAAACCTTGCTCATATAAATGCCGCGCCTCCGTCTCCACCTGGTCGACGGAAAGCGTCATGCGCAGGATCGGGTTGTCGCGGGAGAAGCCGCAATATTTGCAGATGTTCACGCACTCGTTGGAAAGATAGAGCGGGGCGAAGAGCCGCATCGTGCGCCCGAAATTCTGGCGCGTTAGCTTTTCCGCATCGGCCGCCAGGGCCTCGAGTTCCGCGCCCGATTTTGGCTCGAGGAGCGAGGCAAACCGGCGCAGCACGCGGCTGTGCAGCAGCGTGGGATCGCGAAAGGCTTCGGAGAAGGACATGGCTAACTAGTATACCAACAATTCTACTGCCCGCCACCGGGACCGCCGGGCATTCCCCCGGGGCCGCCGCCCGGCATGCCCATCCCGGCCGGCATCTGCATCACTTGGAAACCGGTCGGCACTTCGAAGAGCGCGGGATCCTGCGGGCCGGGCGAGTAGTTGCTCCACTTCACTGTCATGGAGGCATCGGCTGCGGCCATTTCCACGGGCAGCTTCTTCGCGGTATCGAACCAGAAGAAAAAGACCTGCTGGTTTTTGTCCGAGGTCACCTTGTACTTCGTGCATGCGACGCCATCGACCGTCTCCGGCCCTATCAACTCGAATTTTCCTTCCGGACCGTAAGCCGCCTCGGCCTTCTGCCCGATCGATTTCGTGGGGTCGAAATCGGATTCCATCACCATCTTTTGGTCGGTCAGCACCTGGTAAATCTTCTTCGTGTCTTTGCGCACGATGATCGACATATCCATGCCGTGCATCTGCACGTCGCTGCGCATTTTGTCGCCATCGATGTAGCTCTTCGAGCCGATGATCATGCCGCCCTTCAACGTGACGGTTGTCTCCGCGCTGTAGTGCTTCTCCATCGTGAACGGCGGGGTTTCCGATGCCGCCGCGACCGGCGGTGCGGGCGCAGGTGGTGCGGTCGGGGTGGTGGCGTCGGCGAACAGGGAAGCCGGGCACAACAATCCGGCCACAAGGGCGAAACCGAGACGAAGCGAGGTCATGCGCCATCTTCGATGGGAGGAGGCAGGGGAGCAAGCCTGCAGTGGTTATCAAAAAGGGAGGCGCTCTTTCTCAATCGGGTGGCCCGGACAACTTGT
>CAZZWT010000095.1:0-10111 GCA_964657775.1 uncultured Candidatus Methylacidiphilales bacterium
TGCCGTGGTGCGCCTCCTGCCCAACGTCGTGGGCAACGAAGCCAGCACGCTGACCGAATCGTTCAGCGAAGGCCGTCCCTGGCTGGAGGGCCCACAGTACACCCGCCCGGAGGAATTTCGCGGCTGGCGCGTGCCGGAGATTTTGCTCTCCGGCCACCACGGCAAAATTCAGGCCTGGAGCGACGAGCAGAGCCGCCTCACCACCGAGCGCGTTCGCCCCGATTTGATGCAGGAAATCCAGGATGACCCTATTGCTGAGCGCAATCACCTCGGCCGCTGATCCCCTTTAACCACTGAAAGAAAAAACTATGCAACTGATCGAAAAAATCGAAGGCGAACAAATCAAGAAACATGTGCCGTTCCGCGTGGGCGACTCCGTGAAAATTCATACGCGCGTCAAGGAAGGCGAGAAGGAACGGACGCAGATCTTCGCCGGCATCGTCATCGCGCACAAGGGCCGCGGCTTGAACGAGAGCTTCACCGTCCGCCGCATCAGCTACGGCGAGGGCGTCGAGCGCGTGTTCCCGCTCAATTCGCCCCGTATTGAAAAGATCGAAGTCGAGCGCGAGGGCCAGGTCCGCCGCGCCAAGCTGTTCTATCTCCGCGGTCGCAAGGGCAAGGAAGCGCTCTTCGTGAAGGAGCGCGTGAGCGCCACCGTCGCGAAGAAAGCTAAGTCCAGCGCCGCCAAGAAGGCCAAGGCCGACAAGGAAGCCGCTGTCAAGGCGTAGTCGATGGGTAGCTGCCGTCGTGCGACGGCAGTTTTCCCATCCTGTAGCGGCGGTCTATGATCGTCGCCGATTGCCTTCTTGGCGATTCTTCGCGGGTTTAGCGAATTGATCCCCAATACTTCCGCCTAAGGAGAAGTTGGCTCCGTGCCGATAGCACGATCAGGTCCGACCCTGACCTGTGATTTCTATCCATTTCCCGGAGCCAACCATGTCCACTTCCGCCGCCGTCCTGACCGAACCTGAGCCGCTTCACGACGAGGCGAACCAGACCGAACTCCAGATCCTGCACAAGGACCTGAATGCGGCTTACGTCAAAATCGCGCGGCTGGAGCAAAAGCTGGAGCTCGTCGCCAGGAAGCTGCGTCCGAACCGGGATGAGCACCCCGCGCCCGAAGAGGAAACCGCCGTCTCGCGCCTCGTCGATTTGGCCCACCCGAACAACCCGTGCCGCGCGCTGGCGAAAGGTTCCAGCTACGAAATTTGCCGCCCGCCTCTGCGCCATCGCCTGACCAAGCCGGAAGCGGTTGATCGGATTCAGGGGTTGTGGAAGACGGTGCCGGCCTGGGCGAACGGCGCGATTTCTCACGAGGACGCCGGCTTTCTCGATGGCCTGATTCGCGATCTGCGTCCCGACCAGGTGTATGAAGTTGGCGTGGCGTCTGGCGCATCGTCCGCGCTCATCTTGAGCAGCATGGCCGCGTACGCCGATCCTGCGCGCACTTGGCTGCACTCTTACGATATCGCCAGGGCCTGCTATTTCGATCCGTCGCACGCAGTTGGCGACGCCACGCGCGCCATGGTCCCTGCGCTGCTCAAAAATTGGAAACTCAACGTGCGCTGCACCGCGCTCGACGTCCCGCACGAGAAACCGGCGGGGGCCAAGTCGCTCTACTTCATCGACGCCAATCACAGCCATCCCTGGCCTGCGCTCGATCTCATCGCCTTGCTGCCCGGCCTCAAGGCGGGCGATGCCGTCGTCCTGCACGACATTAATCTCGCGGCCATGAGCCAAGGAAGATTCCTCGATTACGGCGCGCAGTGGCTCTTCGAGGATTGGCTGGGCGAGCGTTCGCAGCCCGAGGTGGCGAGGCTCAACATCGGCGCCATCGTCATCCCGGAAAACAAGAACATCATCCTCACCAGTCTCGTCAAGACGTTGTCGCGGCCCTGGCCGACCGGCCTCAAGATCGACGAGGACCATCTCATCGGCTGCGAAAAATCGTTCATGGAATTTTTCCCGCCGATGGAGTAGCACTGTCGGGGACATGAAGGGGATCATCCGCTCGGCAAAAGTCTTGGGGCGGAAGATTCTTCGTCCGGCGCTCCGGCATCTTTACATCACGGAGCGTATTTTCCCGGAGGAGGAGGCGCGCAGGGGCGGCGAGGTCGAAAAGCTGCGCGTCCTCCTGCCCTCGCAACGCATCGAAATCGCGCCGAAGAGCGATCCCTTCGTCGCGGTGGGCAAGTATTATCGTGAAGGCTGGTTCGATCGCCCCGATGTCTTCGTCTGCGAGATACCCGACGCGTATCTCTATGTCGATACCGGCATGGTCTGCACGCGGCATTGGAAAGTGGCCGGCGACTTCGACGTGCGGCTCACCTTCTTCAAGAAATTCGGCAAGCGCCGCCCGCCGCACTCCAGGATCAAGCGGATCGCCGGCACTTGCACAACGATCGGCTACGGGATGGAATCGAATCCCTACCACTGGATGGTCGATTGCCTGCCGAAACTCATCTCGCTGGCGCGGGCCGAGCCGGAACGAAAAATCATCCTCCTGATGTCGGACGCGCTCGGCGATCAGCAGCGCGAGACGCTCGCCACCCTCTGTCCCGCCAACTTCGAGCTGCAATATCATCCTCCCGACACCTGGTTCCAGATCGAGCGGCTGCTTTGGCCCTCATTGGTCTCCGGTGTGTGCAACGCCTTCTTGCCGGCCGATTATTTCGAGGCGATCCGTCAGCCGATCTTTGCGCGTTATGGGCTCCCTTTCGTGCACGCCCAGACGGAGCGGCTCTACGTTACGCGCCGCGATTCCATCCGCCGCCGTGTGCTCAATGAAGACGCACTCGAGGCGTTCCTGCAGCCCTACGGCTTCCGCACCGTCGAGCTATCCAGGCTCTCCTTTCGGCAACAGGTCGAGCTTTTCCACCGGGCGGAGATTGTCCTCGGGCCGCATGGCGCAGGGTTGAACACGCTGTTCCATAGCGGAAAGATTCCCGTGGTGGTCTTGCATCCCAACCAACAGCCGCAGAATCATTATCACACGCTCGCGCGCGGACTCGGGCAGGATTACCACTTTGTGCTGCACCACGGCGATATCGACAGTGATTTTGAGGTCGATCTGCCAGCGTTGAAGCGGGTGCTGGAGGGTGAACTCGGGCTGCTACCTCGGAGCTAGTTCGACGACGTCGCCGGCGGCAGGGGCAAATAGCCCATTTGAAAAAGCGTGGTCGCGTAGAGCTTGAATTTCTCCGGCGGATAGATGTGGGCGGCCGAGCGGAGCCAATCGCGGGCGTCGTCCGCCTTGCGGTGGTTGATCGACCACGCCACATTGGCGAAATAGTAGGAAGCGTTGGAACCGACCTGGTTAAACGCGTCGAGTTCCTTCGCGGCCGCATCCATCTGCCCGCCGAACAGGTCGCATAGAAACGCCTTGTAGGCGGCGAGGTCGCCAAAGTCCGAATCCTGTTCCAACGGGACAAAGCCTGCCTTCGCCACGTCGTATTTTTTCTGCATGAAAATCATTTCCGCGAGGTTGAACTTCGCCTTGGTACTCTCCGGATTCAGCGTCACCATGGTTTGAAAATCGCGCTCGGCTCCTTCCCAATCCCGTTTGGAGGCGAGGAGATTTCCGCGAATCCCGTAGGCTTCGGCGTCCTTGGGGTTGATCGCGATTCTCGCCCCAACCGCCGCCAGATCGGCCTGGAGTTGTTCCGCCTTGGAAAGCGGATGGGACGGATCCGCCACGGCCGCAGGTGGTGGTGCGGAAGGGGCCACGGGAGAAATCGCCGGCATGGCTGGGGCCAGAGCGAAGGGAGCGGCCGCGGAGGGGGCGGTAGACGATGGGGGTGGGGCGGACGGATACGCCGCGATGTTCGTACCCGGCTGGCGCGATATCCACGTATCCTTGGGGGCGAGGAGTGTCCGTGTCGGTTGGGGGAGCACGGGCGGGACGTAGCCTTGGACGGCTGCAGCCGCCACCGGGTCGAAGGGTCGGATGTTGCTGTCGATGGAAATTTCATCGTTCAACGCGGCCAGGAGAAAAAGCAGCAGGCCGGGAAAAATCAAGAGGTAACCGAGGGTCTTCAGCTTCTTTTTGCGGACGGCGTCGTCGCCCCCTCTCCGCGAGCGGGAGTTCTTCCGAATCAGATAGTAGCTGGCCCCGAAGAAAATCAGCGAGGCAACGAAGAGGTCGAGGCGAACCGAAACTAGGCTATGCATCCGAGTGCCATCAAAATGACGGAAAAGAATAAGCTAGGGAAGCAATTTAAGCAAAAGCTCTGAAAAGGGGCCGGTTCATGGCTCAACATCGACGGGTGTACCGACCTTGACCATTTTCAGCACCTTTTCCGCGTTCCAGTTGGCCAGCCGGAAACAGCCGTGCGATTGCGTGCGGGAGATCGCCTCCGGGTCGGGCGTGCCGTGGATGCCGTAGCCGGGCAGGCTCAGGCCCACCCACGTCGTGCCGACCGGATTGCGCGGGCCGGGCGGGATGGTGAGCTTGTGCGTGATGCCCTCGGCCTTGGATGCATCGGCAAAGAGCGCGGGGTCGAACGTGTAATCGGGGTGCGGATCGACCACCTTGACCGTGAGCAGGCCGTGCGGCCGTTTCGCCTTGTCCTTCGCGATGGAGCAGGGGAAGAAGCCAATGATGCGGCCGCTTTCATCGAGCGGCTCGATGCTCGTATCGGTGAGCGAAATGCGGAGTGAGGCGGCGTGCGGAATTGGCGCGGCGGGGTAGACCTTGGGGCCGATGATCTCGGACCCGGCGACTGGCGTGGCAATCGTGCGGTTGAGCGCTTTCAGATACGCGCGCGTGCAGTGGAATTTCTCCGCCAGCGCCTCCCAAATATCGTTGTAGCCAAGCCGCGTGGCGTGGCTCTTGGCGATCCACGATTCCGGCTTGGGCATGATCGAGGCGATGTCCTCCGCCGTCACGGTGTAGGTGAGGAACGGGTCGCCTGGCTCGCCGATGGCATCGCGGGTGGGTTGGTCGAGGAAACCGGTCTGCGGCAATCCGCGGCTGGCTTGGTAGGCACGCAACATCCGCTGGGTGCGCATGCCCTGGTCGCCATCGATGAAGCCGCAGGAGAAATGGATGCGCTCCAGCGCGACCTGGTAGGCCGCGATTTGCTCGCTATCGAGCTTGTTCGTATCGACCGGCAACGCGCGGACGGGCGCACCGGTGGCGGAGGGCGCGGGCTGGATCAGCGGCGGAGGAGGCGGCGTGCCGGCGGCGGGCGGCGCGAGAACTTCCGGCGGCAGATTCGGCGGCGGCAGGGCCACGAGCTTGAGATTGGGTTTCGGCGGCGTCGGAATCACAGGCGCGGGCGGGACAAGAGGCGGGGGCGGCGCAACCGGCGTGACCGCGGCGCGCTCGGCGAGGAGCTTTTTCTCCTCGGCCTCCTGCTCCTGGAGTTTCTTCAGCCGCAGCTCGTCCGCGTTCGATTGCGCGTTCGCCTGCGCTGTCGATTTTTGCGGCAACGGTATCTGATTTTCCGGATGCAAATCCTCGGCCTCGCGGGAACCGCTGAACCAATTCTTGATTTCCGGCGTCTCGTGATAAATCCCGGCCAGCACGGCCAGCAAAACGACCAGCCCGCCGGCGATCCAATACGCCGCGTTGGAATCCTCGCCGGCGTTGCGGGGCTTCCGCACGCGCGGCTGTTTCGCGGGCTTCGATTTGGGCGCAGGCCGCTTCCGGGTCGTGGCCTTGAGGTCGAGCCGGATGGGGGGCGGGCGGCGGTCAGGAGGCGTGGCCACGATCAACCCTCCGCTTCGTTGATGCTCACGATCAAATGGGTCGGCAATCCATACTTGGCCTGCAGGGCGTTGCGCGCCTCGTTCTCCGTCGGCGCCCGGATGATTTCCTCCTGCGGGGCCGCATCCTTCTTCAACCGGAAAACGATCTTGTAGCTTTTCGCGTCAGTCGAGCCCTCGTGGTACTCCGCCTCGGAATTCACCTTCCAGCAATCGTACTCGCCGCCCTGGATGTTCCTCACCGCCAGCATCGCGGTCATCATCGAGTGGTCCTGGTTGTTATATTGGTGCATGCCATTGCGGCCCACCGGCTGCAGGTTGGCGAAGAGGCAGACCCAATCCTTGATGACCTTCAAGTGATCCTGGTAATGCTGATCGTAGATCGGGTACGCCTTGGGCATCCGCACCACGAAGGCGTCCTTTACTTCGCTGGCCTCGACGAGCCCAATCTGCACCGCCTCGCGGATGGCGAGTTGCGCGAGATCGTAGTCCGTCGCGGTCCAGAGATTGTCGCCCTCGAAGCAAAAATATTCCATGCCGAGCGAGGTGAACTTCTGGTCCGGCACCATTGCCTTGCTCCAGTTCTTGTAATTCTGCACGCGCCCGACCTTGACCGAGGGATCGTGAATATAGATCCACGTATCGGGGAAGACCTCGGCGCGATTCACGATCAGGCAGACGGTGAGGAAGTCGCGATAACGGAGCGCGCGCGCGGCGGCCTGGATTTCCTTCGGCGGCGGCGGGTCGAGCGAGAGCATCAACTCCTGCAACGGAATGGAGGAGAGAAAGTGGGAGCCTTCCTGCTGATAAAAATTGCCCTTGGAATCGGTGCCGGTGATGTGCGTCACGCCGGTCTCGTCCCAATGGATCGTCTGCACCTTGCGATCGAGGTAAATCGCGCCGCCCTTGGCCATGATCTTGGTCGCCGCCGTCTCCCACATCTGGCCGGGGCCGAGGCGGGGATAGAAGAACGTGCGGATGAGCGTCTTCGCCGTCGGCGCGGCTTTCTTACCCTTGAAGGCGGAGATGACCGCCTCGCGCAACGACAGGCCCTTGATCCGCTGCGCGGCCCAATCGGCGCTGATTTCATCGCACGGAATGCCCCACACCTTTTCGGTGTAGGACTTGAAGAAAATCTCAAACAGCCGCTTGCCGAAACGGTTCGTCACCCATTGCGTGAACGAGTTCTCCGGCTTGATCGGCTTCAGCCGCGCCTGCACGTAGCTGACGAGGATGTTGAAGGTCTCCATCGGCCCGAGATTGATGAACGCGTTCAGGGCCTCGAGCGGGTAGTTGAAATACTTGCCCTTGTAGTAAATGCGGGAGAGGCGCGGGCAATCGATAAAATCGTCCGGCATGATCTGGCGCCAGACTTCGTTGACTTCCTCCGACTTGCTGAAGAAGCGGTGCCCGCCGATGTCGAACCGGAAGCCCTGCGCCTGCACGGTGCGCGAAATACCGCCGACGTAGGAGGGGTCCGATTCCCACACCACGACCTCGCGGCCGGCGCGGTTGAGTTGCCACGCGGCAGTCAACCCGGCGGGACCGGCACCCATGATAACAACTGGTTTGGCGGCAGGCATAGGATAAGCCGAGGAGTCTTCCGTGTTATACGGCTGTCGTCAAATCTATCCGCAAGGTTGGTCCGTGCAGAAAAACGTGAGCCGCACTTAAGCGGGTTGCGCGTTGCGGGTGCCGAGGGGCATTTCCGGGCCCGCGAAGTTTTGGGTGCAGGGGGATTTCCAGAGGTAGCCGGGCCTTCGGCAGATTGATTTTCGGAACTGGCATTGCCGCTGCGAGATGATCCCAATTGCCATGAACACTCCCACCCTGCAAATGCAAATGATCCTGGACGCCCACACAGAACTGGGGCCCCTGCCGATCGAAACCCTCACGCCCGACCTGGCCCGCCTGATTCCCCTGCCAGACAAGGCCGCCGTTTCGGTTTACGGCCATCACTTCTTGAAGAAGGCGCTCACGCCGTTTCCCGTGCCGGTGGGCAAGGTGGAGCATGGCGTGCTGAAAACGCCCTCGGGAAATCTTCTCATCCGCATCTACACGCCGAAGGGCGATGCGCCGGAAGGCGGCTGGCCGGTGCTGGTCTATTTTCACGGTGGCGGATTCGTCATCGCGACGCTGGACACTTATGACTCGTCTTGCCGCGCGCTGTGCGATGGGGCGGGCTGCGTGGTGATCTCGTTGCACTATCGGCAGGCGCCTGAACATCCCTGGCCGGCGGCGGTGGAAGATGCCATGGCGGCGTATGGGTGGGCCTTGATCAACGCGGTGCCGATGGGCTGGAACCCGGCCTTGATCGCGGTCGGCGGCGAAAGCGCGGGGGGAAATCTCGCTACGGTCGTCTCCCTGATGGTGCGGGACCGGGGCGAGCAGGCGCCGGTGCATCAACTCTTGATCTATCCCGTGACCGATTTCGCCAACGGATCGAAAAGTCCCTCCGCCGTGGAAAACGCTACGGCGCAGCCTTTCAACCAAGCAATGCTGGAGTGGTTCTATGGCTATTACCTGGGCGATACGGATAGGACGCAGGCCTACGTTTCGCCACTCTACGCCGCGAGCCACGCCGACCTTCCGCCGGCCACCGTCATCCTGGCGCAGATCGATCCGCTGCGCAGCGACGGGGAGGCATATGCGAACAAACTGGCTGAGGCAGGTGTGCCGACCGCGGTGAAAATCTATGAAGGCGTTACGCATGAGTTCTTTGGGCTGGCGGGTTTGGTCAACGAGGCGACGGAAGCAGTTGCCTTCGCGAGCAAGGAATTGCGGAAGAGTTTTGCTGAGGCGGGTAAGCTCGTCGCAGCCGTTTAGGCTGTCCCCCATGTGAGATCTCTCGAGACAAGGTGAGACCAGGTGAGACGAGCTGAGATAAAGCGTTATGAGGTGAGACAGGCGGCACAGTGCGAATATCCTGAAGAAGCGGGTCGCCTGATGTTGAAGTTGGTGAGCAAAAACGAAAAGCATAGTTGTATAAAGTTGCCATAATAGCAACATATGTCAATCTTAGTTTTCTCAAAACTACGCTCGATTTTGGCTGGTCCTCAGAAAAAGTTGGGCAGCAGCGTACAGACTGGCGCCGTGCCCGGCTTGATCATCACCTCCACCGCATCGAAGCGGTAGGCGATGTCGTCGCGCTTGAGAAGTTGGAGGTAACTGCGCGCGGCGCGGCGAAGGGCGTCCTCCTTGCGGGTGTCGATGGTTTCCGAGGGCCGGCCAAACATCTCACCGCTGCGGGTGCGCACTTCGGCAAAGACGAGCACCTCGCCGTGGCGGCAGACGAGATCGATTTCGCCATCGGCCGCCTGGTAGTTGCGGGTCAGCACGCGGTAACCGTGGCGGCGCAGGAAGGCCGCGGCGACGCGCTCACCATAACTCCCGATCTCCGCCGTCGTCGCCAGTGAGGGCGTAGGTGCGGTCTCGTATCGGCTTAAAGCCTCGGCGATGAATCGGGCAAGGGCCGTGAAGGGTAAGGGCACGCTGGTGTTCCGGGGTTCCGTAGCCCTTATGATTCTCGAAACCAAACGCGGGGTAAAGCGCGGCGAGCTCCGCCATGGCGCGATCGCGCGCGACCTTGGCGATGACCGACGCGGCCGCGATGGAGGGGCAGCGCGCGTCGCCATCGATGACGGTGATTTCCCGGCAGGCGGTGCGCGCCTTCTGGTTGCCGTCGATGAGGCAGAGGTGCGGCTGCTGTTTGAGGCCCTCCACCGCGCGGCGCATGGCAAGCAGGCTCGCGCCCAAAATATTGTGCGACTCGATTTCCTCCGTGGTGGCCACGCCGATGGCCCAATGCACTTCCGGGTGCTCGCAGAGAAATTGGCTCAACTCCGCCCGCGCCTCGGCAATGAGCATCTTCGAATCATTGAGATGCCGGTGCTTGAACCCATCCGGCAAAATCGCCGCCGCCGCATAAACCGGCCCCGCCCAGCAGCCGCGACCGACTTCATCGACGCCCGCGATGATGGCGAGACCTTCGGGACGGAGCGTGCGCTCAAATGTCCAGCGGAGGGAATAGCGGCGTTTGCGAGGAGGCATCTTTAATAATGTAGCGGCGGTCTATGAGCGTCGCTGGCTTTGTCTTTATGTCTCTCGTCCCCAAGTTTCACTTGGGAACGTTTCCTGAAACCCGCGAAACTTCATTTCGCGCTAACCGCACTATAAAAATCTGGGACGGGATCGGCAATAAAATTGCCTCAGCAAGCGCGTTCCCTGATGCCATCCGCCGCCATCCTAGCCTTTTACCATTTGCACTGCGGCATCCGCGATGAGCAGGCGCAGCAGGATGACCTCGCGGTCGATGTTTCGGTTGCGGGGAACAAAGCTGCGGAAGGCTTCGCCGAAAGAGGTGCCTTTGACGAGGCGTCGCGCCATGAGTTTCCAACCTTCG
>CAZZWT010000096.1:0-10090 GCA_964657775.1 uncultured Candidatus Methylacidiphilales bacterium
GACCGCGTCGCCCGCGGTGGCGAGACGCTCGGGAAAACTACGCGCGAATTGCAGGCTTTCCGGTCCTTGGAACTGGAACTTCTGGGTCCACAACGTCAGCAGCACCGGGAAGACCGACATGGCGGCGATCGGCACCAATTTTGGCAAGTTGCGCCAGTGCCAGCGGCCCTCGATCCACCACGCGCAGAGCCCAAGCACGAGCGGCAATACCACCGTGGAGGATTTGCTCGCGAACGCCAGCGCGGCGAAAAGCAGCGTCAGGGGAAAGGAAGATTTTGGTGCGTCTGCCCGCACGGCACGGATGAAAAACAAAATCGTCAGCAAATAGAAAACGCCCGACTGCGTGTTCTTCTGCTCCGTCACCCACGCCACCGTTTCCACCTGCACCGGATGCACCGCCCACAGCGCCGCGCCGAGCCACGCGCCGGGGATGCGCAGGCTTTCCAGCACGCGCCAAAGCAACACCGCGCAGGCCGCATGCAGCGCAAGATTCACGAGGTGATACGGCAGCGGCGCCAGCCCCCAGAGCGCGTGCTCGGCCCAGAAAGCGGTCACCACCAGCGGGCAAATATCGGCCGCGTTCGTCGTCCAGATTTCCTTCAGGCCCAGCGGCCCGATCACGCACGGGTTGGCCCAAATGCGCCCGTCATCGTCCCAGATAAACCCGGCGCGCCACACGGGCAGGTAGGTTGCAATGACGGCGAGGACAAGCAGCGCGCCCGCAATCCCCTTGCGCGAGAATGCGGTTCTGATTGTGTCGCGTGCAGTTTCCTTCGCCATACGGATTTGCTCGCGGAGTATGCGTCGGTGATTAGCCAATCGCGAGCGAGTTTTCTCGACCTAATTCATTTCGCAAATCGCGAATCAGGTGATACCTTTTACGCTTAATGGAGGACGCTTGGGCGTCGATTCAATCCAAGACGTAAAGCCATGAACCCAACCGTAGCTGATCCCGCTTTTTGGAGCCGGCTCCAATTTGGCTTCACGCTCACCTACCACTATTTGTTCCCGCAACTCACGATGGGCCTGGCGTGGTTCCTCGTCTGGTGGAAGTGGCGCGCGCTGAAAACCGGCGACGAAAAATACAACGTTGCCGCGCGGTTTTGGGCAAAAATCTTCGGTCTCAATTTTGCCGTCGGCGTGGTCACAGGCATCCCAATGGAATTCCAGTTCGGCACCAACTGGGCCGATTTCTCGCGCTATGCAGGCGGCGTGATCGGGCAGACGCTGGCCATGGAAGGCATGTTCGCGTTCTTCCTGGAAAGTGCTTTCGTCGGCGCGCTCATCTGGGGCGAAAAGCGGCTCGGCCCGCGCTATCATTTTCTCGCGGCGGTCTGCGTCGCGCTTGGCAGTTGGCTTTCCGGCTTTTTCATCCTCGTCACCAATTCGTTCATGCAGTACCCGGTCGGCTACGACAAGGTCCTGTCGCCCATTGCGCCGGGCAACACCTCGGGGCAGATCTTGGAAATCCAGAGCATCTCGGACTACCTGCTCAACCCGTGGGCTATCGTCCAGTTCACCCACAATCAGACGGCGGCGCTGGTCACCGGCGCGTTCGTCGTCACGGCGGTGGGCGCGTTTTATAAATTGCGCGGGCTGCACCCGGAGCAGTCCAGCCTCTACCTGCGCCACGGCAGCGTGGTCGCGCTGGTCGCTTCGCTTCTCGTCGCGTTTCCCACCGGCGACCAGCAGGCCAAGATGGTTGCGGCGCACCAGAAGGTCACTCTCGCCGCGATGGAAGGCAAGTTCGTCAGCGGCCCGATGGCCGGCGTGTCCATCATCGGTCAGCCGAATATCGAGAAGAAGCGGCTCGACAACCCGATCGAAATTCCCGGCGCACTCAGCTTTCTCGCCTACGGCACCTTCGCGGGCGTGGTCGATGGCCTCGATGAGTTTCCGCCGGAGGACTGGCCGGATAATATTGAGCTGCTCTACTACTCGTTCCACCTGATGATCACCCTCGGCACGCTCTTCATCCTGATTATGGCGGTGGCGGCGTTCGAGAATTGGCGGGGAAAACTTGATACCAACCGCGCGTTGCTTTGGGTGCTCATGCTCGCGTTTCCATTTCCGTATATTGCCAACACGCTGGGCTGGATGACCGCCGAACTGGGCCGGCAACCGTGGCTCGTCTACGGCCTGTACCGCACGTCGTGGGGTTACAGCAAAGTCGTCAGCAACGGCGACACGATCTTCACGCTCATCGGATTCACCGGCCTCTACTTCGTGCTTGGTGTGCTTTTCCTCGGCCTAGTGGGACGCGAGATCGCGCATGGCCCGGACCACGAAATCGACCCGGTTGGGGGAGAGGAGCCCTTCGTATGATCACGGCCTGGTACAGCGTCGTCACGTTCATGCTCATCGTCTACGTGGTGCTCGACGGTCGCAACTTCGGCATCGGTATGCTGCACTGGATGGTCGCCCGAACGCCGGAGGAGCGGCGGCAGGTGGTTGCTGCGGTGGGCCCGCTCTGGCCGTGGCACGAGGTCTGGCTCGTAGCCTTCGGCGGCACGCTGGTCTGTGTTTTCCCGCGCCTAATGGCCACGGCATTTTCCGGCTATTACCTCGCGCTCATGCTCATTCTCTGGTGCCTGGTGCTCCGTGCGATGGCGCTGGAAGTGGGCGGCCACATCAACGATAAGATGTGGCAGGGCTTCTGGGATTTCGTCTTTGTTTTCTCCAGCACGCTGCTGGCGATTCTCTTCGGTGCGGCGGGCGGCAACATGGCGCGCGGCGTGCCGCTCGACGAATGGGGCGCGTTCAGCATGGCCTTCTTTACCAACTTTTCGCCCGCGGGCGGGCCACCCGGTTATGTCGGCATCCTCGACTGGTACACCGTTTCGGTCGCGGTGCTCGCGACGGTCATGCTGGCCGGGCATGGTGCGAATTACCTGACGCTGCGCACGGAGGGCGCCGTCCACGACCGCAGCGAGAAGTTCGCGCGCGGCCTCTGGATCGCGTCCGTCCCGCTGCTGGCCATTGTCACGACGGAGACCGCGTGGGTGCGTCCGCAATTTCTGCCGCAAGGGGAGGGCAACCCGCTCGTCTGGCTCGGCGTGCTCGTCGTCATCGGCTCCGCCATTGCCTTGGCCACCGGGTTGCATGGCCACCGCGAGCACCGCGCCTTCCTGGCCGGTAATTTTCTCATCGGCGGGATGCTGGCGACCGGCGCGGCCACGATCTTTCCCGTCGTGCTCTACTCCACGCTCAAGCCGGAGAATTCGCTGACCGCCGATGCCGTCGCGTCCGGGCCTGGCAGTTTGATCATCGCGACTTTCTGGTGGCCGATCGCGTTTGTCATGACGGCCTGCTATTTCGTCTTTATCTCGCGCAAGTACGCCGGAAAGGTGAGCCTGAAGCGGGACAATCAAGGTTATTCCTAAAAGTCAGCCGGTACAGGCTTTGGCACCGCAAGCATCCCTTTGTCGGCACTTGGGTGTCCGGTTTGAAAATTGCGCGTCAGTTTAAGGCGCGCACCCAGCCCGACCCTCCTGCTCGCGCACCGGCTCCCGGTGCAAAGGCCTGTACCGGCTAGCGTCTTGAATCGGACCACGTCCCGATTCAAATATGCGGCGCTTCTTCCGCCAGCTCCTGGTCCGCCTCAACGAGCACAGGATGTTTTGGCTCGCCGCGTGTGCCAAGCCACCAGAGCACCAGGCTGATGACGAGGCCGATGGCCGATCCCACCGCGAGCAGGAACGCGCTGCTGAAGAGGAGGGGCACGACAACGCCGGAGATGGATGCGAAGATGATCATAAAGATAAAACTTTGCAGCGATGCGGGCAGTCCTTTGATCCGGGGAAACATCTCCAAGGTGAGGACCGCCATGGCCGGCGAAGCGAGCGCCGCGCCGAACCCGGAAAAGAAATGGGGAATCACAGCCCAGGGCACTCGCGGAGTGAAGCAGCCGGTGTAAACGAGGCTGTAAATGGCAGCGAAAAACATCAGCGCGTAACCTGCGCGAATGGTTACTGCCGGGCGGATTCGGTGGCTGAGACGCGCCGACGACGCGGAGCCTACGGTCATCCCCGCGATGAAGGTGACGAAGAGCCAGCCAAATTCCTTGACCGTGAGGTGGAGCAGATCCATGAGATAGACCGGAGCGGCTGCGACATAGAGCATAATGCCGGAAAAAGTCAGCGCGCCCGCCACGGAGCGAAGGACGAAGCGCGAGTTAGCGCCGACCTCGAGATAATTGTCGACGATGACCTTGAAGTGAAACGAGTGGCGCTTCTCGATCGCGAGGCTCTCCGGCAACCAGAGAAGGCACGTGGCCATCAGGATCGCGGTGAAGAGCGCAATGCCGTAAAATATCGAGCGCCAGCCCCACGCCGAAAGCACCCAGCCGCCCAGGATCGGCGCCAGTGCCGGCGCCGCGCCGAAGACGAGAGAGATGTAAGACATCGCCCGCTGCGCCTCCCCGCCGGACATCAAGTCACCCACCATGGCACGGCCAATGACGCCGCCCGCCCCGGCGGAAAGCCCCTGGAACAAACGGAAGACAAGGAGCCAGCCGAGACTTGGTGCCCACGCGGAACCCAGGGAGCTGGCGAGATAAAAGCCAAGCGCCACGAGGATAACGGGCCGGCGCCCGAAGGAATCAGAGAGAGTGCCATAGAAAAGCGTCATGAACGCGAAGGCAAAAAGATAGACCGTGAGGGTTTGCTGCACCGCGGCCAGCGAGACGTCGAAACCGCGGGCGATCGTCGGCAACGCGGGGAGGTAGGCATCGATCGACAGCGCGCCGAGCATGGAAAGCGACGCGAGAATAATGGTAAGCCGAATTTTCATGAATGGCCGATTACGCTAGCACAAAAGGAGCGAACCGTGGAGGGAGCGAACCGTGGCACGAAACAGCATTGCGATGGTCGGCACATCCGTTAGAATGAGCGGCTATGACAGAGAGTTACATTCAGGATTTGTTCGCCGAGCGCATCGGCGGGAAGCGGTACGGCAAAGACACGGCGATCTACAAGTTCGAGAAGATCAAGCGCGCCAAACGGGCGGCGAAGGAAGCCAACCCGGATACCGAGCTGTTCGACCTCGGTGTGGGCGAGCCCGACGCGATGGCCGATGCGGGCATCATCGAGACGCTCTATGCCGAAGCGCGCAAGCCCGAGAACCGCGGCTACGCCGACAATGGCGACGCGGTACTGAAGCAAGCCGCCGCGAAGTATATGCGCGAAGTCTGCGGCGTGCCCATCGATGCGGAGACGCAAGTGTGCCACTCCATCGGCAGCAAGGCGGCGCTTTCCATTTTTCCCGCGGCATTGATCAATCCCGGCGACGTCGTGCTGATGACCGTGCCCGGCTATCCCGTCTTCGGTACGCACTCGAAGTATTATGGCGGTGTGGTGCATAACCTGCCGTTGCTGGAGCAAAACAACTTCCTGCCCGATTTGAGGAACATCCCCGCCGATGTGCTGGCCAAGGCCAAGGTGCTCGTACTCAACTACCCGAACAACCCGACCGGCGCCAGCGCCACGCAGGAGTTTTTCGCGGAGGTCGTTGCCTTCGCGAAGAAGAACAACATCGTCGTCATTCACGATTTTGCCTACGCCGCGCTTGTGTTTGACGGCATGCCGCTCAGCTTTCTGGCCACGCCGGGTGCACTGGAGGTTGGCGTCGAGCTCCATTCCACCAGCAAGAATTTCAACATGACCGGTTGGCGTTGCGGCTTCGTCGCGGGTAATGCGCTGCTGGTGAAAGCCTATGGCGACGTGAAGGACAACACCGATTCCGGGCAGTTCCTCGCCATCCAGCATGCGAGCGCCTACGCCTTCGATCATCCGGAAATTACAACGAGCATCGCCGCCAAGTACTCGCGCCGGATGGACCTGATTGTCGATGTCCTGAAAAAGTCGGGCTTCAAGGCGAAAAAGCCGCGCGGTTCGTTCTTCCTCTACGTCGCCGCGCCAAAGAGCGCGAAGTCGTCCGATGGCAAGGTCATCGAGTTCGCGTCGGGCGAGGCCTTCAGCCAGTGGATGATCACCGAAAACCTGATCTCCACCGTGCCGTGGGACGACGCGGGCGCCTACGTCCGCTTCAGCGTGACTTTCGCCGCCAAAGACACGGAGGAGGAAACGCGCGTGGTGGGGGAAATCGCCCGCCGTTTGGGCCGCTTTACATTCGAGTGGTAAAGCGGAGCGTTTCCGCTTAGGCTTTGGCCACTCAGTCCAAGACGTCATGTATTTCATCACGGCCACTTTCGATCCGGATGCGGCGTTTGCGCGGGCCAGCGAGTTGCTGGCGCTGGGCGATTCGCCGGAGCGGTTGGCGGAGAGGCTCGGCGTGACGCGGGATCTCGAAATCGTCAAGCAGGGCGTGCTCAGCACCTCGTTCAAGAAAGTGATAAACGACCTGCAGCAGCTCAAGCAGTACGTCGAGATCAACAAGCAGATCGAGGACACCAAGAACGGCAAGACGATGCTCCGTTTTCTCGGTGAAGGGATGAAGGAGAAGCAAGTCGCGAAGCTGGAGGCGGAGATCAAGAAGATGGGATCGCTCATCGAGGCGCCGAAGTGGTTCTACCAGCAGCCGAGGGTCCATTTGCTCTCCTCCATCCGCGACTACGCCCTCGACGGCTCTCAGCAGGGCGACGCCGCCTGGACGGAGCTGGATCGGGACAGCCTGAAGTTCCCCATCGCGCAGATGTTCGAGAACGCGGACAAGTCCTTCGCGCAGGAACTGGTAGCGCAACTGGAAAAGCCGCTGAAGGATGTCGATCCGCGTTTCCTCCTCGAGAAATTCGAGGGGCACCGTTCGATCACCTTCGATTTCGACAAGGGCGTGGCCATTTATTACACACCCGCGCCCGCGCATTAGTCCGACTTCGAAGAGGAGGGCGCGTTAATCAATCCACGCTCCGCCATGAGTGCCGAGCAAGTGAAGCGGCCGCTTGTCCTTGTGCGCCGCAAGACTAGGGGAAGTAAGGTGTGATGTAGGCCGCTTCCATCGCCGCGCGTTCGATGGGCAAGGCTTCGAGCGCAGGCTTGCAAGGGGCCAGGTCGGTCAGCGCCGACTTGCGAATTTCAAACGGCAGCGCCAGCACCAGCGCGACCGATTTGCGGCACAGCGCATAGTAGCTTTCGTGAATCAAATAGGAGCCGAAGCGATTGCCCTCGTTCTTCACGCGCGCCTTTTCCTTGGCGATCACGCGCGCCGCGATGAGCCCCGTGACGATGAGCCCGATCAGCGCCAGTATCCCGCCGCCATACTCGGGCGGGATGACGAAGAAGCCGATGATGAGGAAGGCCGCGCCGGCTGCGACAAAATAGGGCATCACCCGTTGCGCGGGGACTGGTTCCGGCGGTGGCGGCGGCAGCGGCTCCAGTGAGGTGAACCCGGCATCGAGCGCGGCGTTGACGTTCTTCAGCGCCTCCTCGATTTGGGCCGCCTCGCTCTGCAACAGCACCAGCCGCTCGCAGGTCAGTGCGGTTGTTTCATCAATCACAGCCCGCGCGGCCTCGCGGAGGTCCTTGCACTTCTCCTTCAGCTCCGCGAAGAAAAGCTGGTCCACGATATCGACCAGATGCACCGCATAGGTCGGGATGGTGACGAGCACCGCCTCATGCTTCACCGCGGCGAGATACGTGATCCACGGCTGCGTCGGCAGGTAATGCTTCGCGAAATCGAGAAAGTCCGACTGCTGGTGCAGCAACTCCCGCCGCGTCGACATCAGGCTCGAATCGAGCAACTTCGTGATGGAAGTCTTCAGCGGATAACCCAACGGCAGATCGCACATCAAGTAATGCAGAAAGTCGAGTTGGGCGGTATCGGCAGACATGAAAGCAGGGGAATCAACCAAATCGTATCATCCCGATCCAATCTGCAAACTCCAGATCGCGATTAAGGAAATTATGGTGATCGATTCGAGAAGAGTAAAAAAATGGTATTGTCCAATGGGAAATGACATTTACATTACCCAAATGACGGCAAAACTTACTATCGACAAGGCAGGGCGTGTAGTCATCCCCAAGAAACTGCGGGACCGAATGCATTTGGCCGCGGGTGATTCGTTTGAACTGGAGAGTACCGATGACCAGATCGTGCTGAAGCCTGTGCGGGAGGAACCGACCATGTTTAAGAAAAGTGGTATTTGGGTATGCCGAACAGGGAAGCCGATGACGCTCGAAGAAACAAATGCGGTGCTGCAAACCATCCGCGACGAACGCGATCTACAAAACATGGGCCTGATGTGAAGGCATTTTTGGACACCTCCATCCTAATTCCCGCTTTTTATACGGACCACGTACACCACGGCGCTTGTTTTGCCTTGTTAGAGAAATCCCAGCCACGAGACTACTGCTGCGCTGCTCATACTTTGGCAGAAGTTTACTCCAGCCTCACCCGTATGCCGCCACCGAATCGGCGCAGTCCGGAGGAAGCTATGCTTTATCTTGCCGGGCTTAAAGCCAAATTAAGACTGATTGGCTTGGAGCCTGAAGAGTATTTCGTCGCTATTGATGAACTTGCTGCAGCTGGCGTAGTTGGAGGCACCATATACGACGGCCTTTTGGCTCGCTGCGCTCTAAAAGCCAAAGCGCAGTTTATCTATACATGGAATACCCGCCATTATCGGCAATTCGGCCCGGAAGTAGAAAAGAGATTGCGAACGCCGTAACTAACGCTGGTTGACTAGAACCCATTCTTCACGCTCCAAACCACGTTGCCGTTGAGGATAGTGTGGGTGGCGCGGGCGGGGAGTTCCCAGCCGTTGAAGGGGGTGTTGCGGCTGAGGGACTCGAACTTGTCGGCATCGACTTTCCAGGCGTGCTTGGGGTCGATCAGCGTGATGTCCGCGATGGCGCCGGGGGCGAGGGTGCCGCGGTCGAGCTTGAGCAACTGCGCGGGGTTGACCGTCAGTTTCTTCAGCAGGCGCGGCCAATCGAGCACGCCGCCTTCGACCAGCACCTTGGCGAAAATGCCGAGCTCGGTCTCGAGGCCCACGATGCCGAAGGGCGCGTCGGCGAACTCGACCTCCTTCTCGTAGCTCGCGTGGGGCGCGTGGTCGCTGGCGAGAATCTCGATCGTGTCATCGGCGAGGCCGGCCAGCAGCGCCTCCTGGTCGATGCGCTCGCGCAGCGGCGGGTTCATCTTGAAGTTGGTGTTGTAGCCCTCGATGGAAGCGTCGGTCAGCGCGATGTGGTGCGGCATCGCCTCGGCGTAGACCTTCACGCCGCGCTGCTTGGCCTCGCGCATCAGCCGCACGGAATTCGCGCTGGAGAGATGCTGCATCAGCACGCGCGCGCCGGTCAATTCCGAGAGCAGGATGTTGCGCGCCACGATCATGTCTTCCGCGATGCGCGGCCAGCCGGGCAGGCCGAGCACGGTGCTCCAGTGGCCCTCGTTCATCACGCCGCCGGCGGAGAGATTGTAGTCCTGGCAATGGTCGAGCGTGAGCAGGTCGAACATCCGCGCATAGTCGAGCGCGCGCCGCATCACCTCGTTGTTCTGGACGCAGTGGCCGTCATCGGTGAGCGCCACCACGCCTGCCTTGAAGAGCGAGCCGATGGGCGCAAGTTGTTCGCCCTTCATCCCGACAGTGATGCAGCCGGTCATGAAGACATTGACGCACGCCGTTTCCAACGCGCGCTGGCGGATGAGCGCAATGGTGTTCGGGCCGTCCGCGACCGGATTGATGTTGGGCATGGCCAGCACGGTGGTGAAGCCGCCCGCCGCCGCCGCGCGCGTGCCGCTGGCAATCGTTTCCTTTTGCGTGCCGCCCGGCTCGCGCAGGTGAACGTGCATGTCGATCAACCCAGGCGCAACGATCAGGCCGTCGGCTTCGATGACCGGAAGGGAAGTATCGGGCCGCGCAGTCGATTCGCCGATGCGGCCACCGATGACGACGAGATCGGCGACTTCATCGCGCCCCGAAGCGG
The DNA here is from genome assembly GCA_964657775.1 of uncultured Candidatus Methylacidiphilales bacterium. GTDB lineage: Bacteria > Verrucomicrobiota > Verrucomicrobiia > Methylacidiphilales > UBA1321 > JABDGH01. The sequence goes on from CAZZWT010000096.1 coordinate 9,885, forward strand.
GATCGATGATGCGGCCGCCACGAATGAAGAGGGAGCCGGGAGAGCGGGTGGAAACTGGCGCGGGAGACGACGGGGAAGGCGACGAAAGGGGAGTCACTTCCGCGAGCTTAAACTGAACGAACGCTTCGACAAGCCCGTTCCGATGCACGCCTCAGTCGGTAGCCGTCGACCTCCGGGCGACGGGCTTGGGCGGTTTCGCGACGTCA
>CAZZWT010000097.1:0-10071 GCA_964657775.1 uncultured Candidatus Methylacidiphilales bacterium
CCTAGTGCAGGCTGGCCGCAAGCCGGTGATGCTTCATTTCGACCACGGCTGGCGCGCCGAGAGCGGCGTGGATGCAGCCTTCGTGAAGGAAGAGGCGCGGAGGCTTGGCCTCAAATTCATCGGCGGCAAGATGCGCACGGCTTCCCGCAGTGCGCGCGAGGCCGATGCGCGGTCGGCGCGCTATGCATTCTTCGCCAAGATCGCGTTACGCCTTGAGGTGCGTGATCTCGTGCTGGCGCATCACGCCGATGACCAGGTGGAGACGTTTCTCATGCAGCTTTTGCGCGGCAGCGGCGCGGCGGGGCGCGGGATGGATTTTCTCAGCGCGCGCCAGGGCCTCGTCCTGCACCGGCCCTGGCTCGGCATCTGGAAAAAGGAAATCGTGGCCTACGCGCGGCGCAACAAACTAACCTGGCGCGAGGACGCGACCAATGCGGATACGCGGCATCGGCGCAACCTGATCCGGCGGCGCGTGCTGCCTTACCTGAAAAAGCAATTCGGCGCGGCGGTGACGGAGAACCTGGCCCGAGCGGCGGAAATCGCGCGGGCGGAGGGCGAGTGGCTCGATGCGTTGTGTTCACCCGCGGTGGGCGGACGTGAGCTGGAGGTGAAGTCCCTGCGCGATTCGCCCTTGGGCCAGCAGCGGCGCACGATTCTGCGCTGGTTGCAGGCGCGCGGGGTGACCAATATTTCCTTCGCCGATGTGGAGTCCGTCCGCGGGCTGCTGGAAAATCGCGATCCGGCGAAGATCAATCTCAGCGCAGGGAAATTCGCGCGTCGGCGCGCAGGCAAAATTTTTGTGGAATAAGGCAAGCTTGCGACTAATGTTGTGTAAGGAGTGGAATTGACTCAACTTTTTCTCCGTTCGAGCCGATAAGTCGCATAAGATGTATCCAGCAACGATTGACGAGGCCATTCAAACCCTGCCCGCTCCGCGCGAGGCCGGTGAGCGCAAAAAGGCTTTCATCTTTTCCCCGCACCCGATCCATGGGGGCGACTGGCATATTGGCATCTTCGTCGCCCAGGCGGCCCGTGAGGATGAGAACCCGGAATGGGTCTACCGCCGGGCCGAGATGGATCGGTGAGCTGCGGCCTGCAGTCGTCGCGGCGATTCCTGCGGTCAGGTGACGGCAGAATGCTTCCAGCGCAAGGGCCGAAGGACATGTCCTGCGCCGGGCACTTTCCTACTTCCCGCGCTTCTTGCTTGAAGGCAGCAACGACGATGCGCGCGCGGATGACGCCATCGGCGGCGCGTCGGCTGCCGGGGCGGTCGCGGAGGCGTCGTTGTTGTCCGTCGTATCGCCGTTGGTGCTGGCCGTGGTATCGCCTCCCTTGCCGGTGGAATTCACATTGGTGTCCGTATCGACCGCGCCGATGCCGTTGAAATTACCCAACGCCGGTTGCAGGAACGCCACATTTTCCGGCGCGCCTTTGTCCATCGCGAAGAGACGGCTCATAATCTCCTGCGCAATCGGCGCCGTGCTCGTTCCGCCCCAGGTGCCCCCTTCGACGACGACACACGTCACGTACTTTGCCACGTCCTTTGGTCCGGCCGGTCCATAGCAATAGAACCAGCACTTTAAGTCGCGGCGGACTTCACCGTTGACCTTGATGTGCGCCTGCGCCGTGCCGGTCTTGCCGGCGATCACCACGCCGGGCACCTGCGCCAGCGTCGCCGTACCTTGCGAGACCACCTGCCGCATGCCTTCCTGCACCGCTTGCAGGTCGGACGGCTTCACGCCCAACTGGCTGTAGACTTGGCCCGCGGGAATCTCCGCCTTTGTCTCGCCCTTATAATCAACCACGCGCGAGTAAAGCCGCGGCTGGTACATCGTCCCGCCATTGGCCACGGAGCAAAGGAAGCTGGCCATCTGCAGCGGCGTCGCGGCCACGAAGCCCTGGCCGATGGAGGTGTTCGCCGTTTGCGCGCGGCTCCAGTGATCGATGTTCTTGGTCTTGATCAGCCACTTGTCGTTCTCCTTCATCCATTCCGGCCCGGGCAGGATGCCGGCATCCTCGTCCGCGTCGCCGAGCAGGCCCCACTTGTGGCCGAAGCCGACCAGCTTGCCCATCGCATCGATCGCCTCGATGCCCGCCTTGATGCCGTACTGGTAAAAGTAGACGTCGCTCGAAACGCAGATCGCGTGCACCAGGCTCATCGAGCCGGCGTCCGTGCTGTCGGAGTTATGGAACAGGTGATCGTCGATCTGGATCGCGCCCGGGCAATCGAAGGTTGTGTTCGGCGTCGTCGTGCCCGCTTTCAATCCGGCCAGCGCGACCATGATCTTGTAGGTCGAGCCGGGCGCGTATTGGTGCAGCGCGCGGTTGTACATCGGCGCGGTCGGGTCTTGGTTCAGCGCGTCCCAATCCTTGGATTGGATCTTGGGGATGAACTTGTTCGGGTCGTAACTTGGCACCGAGACCATCGCCAGTACATCGCCATTGCGCGGGTCCATCACCACCACGGCGCCGCGGCCGATGTTGGCGTGGCGCATCGCCGTCTCCGCGATGTACTGCACGCGCGCGTCAATCGTCAGGTAAAGCGTGCTGCCCATCGTCGGGTCCTGCCGGCCGGCCGCGAGCTTGCGGTCCTCGATATAGTAGCCCTGCGAGGAGACGCGCTTGATCTCACTGCCCGGCTGGCCCTGCAACTGCGCATCCATGATCGCCTCAATACCGTGGCGGCCCACCGTCTCGTAGGGGGTCACGCCGTCTTCCGCGAGGTGCTCGGTCTGGTTATCCGGCTTGCCGACGTAGCCGAGGATGTGGGCCGCGAACGCGCCGTAGGTGTACTCGCGCGCCGGATTCTGCGCGATAGTGATGCCGGAAACGCCCATGTTGCGCTCCTCGAAATTGGCCACGGTCGCGAAATCGAGATCGCTCTTGTAGTGATAGGGCAGGTCGGGATCGGTGCGGAAATGCTCGCGGATGTCCTTGGCCGTCTTGTCGTCGAAATCGCCCGCAATGCCCAGCGTATCGCGGATCGGGTCGATGCTCTGGCGCACGATCTCGACGATGTCGTCCTCGGAGCTGGCACCGCCCTTGGGCACCGTCGCGCCCGGTTTATAGAAGCTCACGGCATGGACCGCATCGGCATCAGCCACGAGGTTCATCGGGTAATCCTTGCCCTCGCAGGTGACGATCAGGTTGGCCGTGGCGTTGTTGTCCCCGGCGCGGATGGCGAGCGAATTGTCCTTCGGGTGAACCGTAACGGTCATCGCCGTGCCGGCCTTGCCGTCGGTGGAGAGATTCTCGTCGCCGTGCCATTCGATCGGCGCGGGGAAAATCAACCGGGTCGCGGCTTCACTGCCAATTTTCACCGTGACCGTCTTGCCATCGAGTGGGAAATAGAGATGCAGCGGACGGCGCGGCACGTGGCCCTTGTGGGCCTGCGCGTAATCGCGGCGGATATCGCCGAGGTTGAAGTCGATGTCGAAGCTGGGACGGTTCTCCGCCAGCATCACGCCGTTGCGGTCGCAGATCGCGCCGCGGGCCGGGGCGAGCCGGGTCTTGACCGTCGTCTGCTCGTAGGAGCGTTGCTGCGCGGTGTCGGTGTTGACCACCTGCACGTTCCAGAGACGGCTGAGGAGTGTTCCGACGGCGGCAAAAACCAACAAGGCGAGAATGCCAAGCCGCCAGCCCTGCACGCGGATGTCGTCAGCGAGCATAGTAGCGCTCCTGAGCTTCGTAATCGGGTTTCCAGCCGCACAGGCGCGGAATCAGCCCTACGCCGAGGATGACGAAGGGGCAGAGCAGGACATTGAGGATGGAGGCGAAAGTGATCTTGCTCCAGACCGAAAGCGGCCATGCCCAGTGCCCGGTCTCCGCTTGGACGAGGACGTAATTCATCAGGCAAAACAGGAAGGTGCCCACCAGAACGAAGACGAGCCGGAAGGGCCACGTGTGGGACTCGGGCTTGGAGGCCTGGGTGACGATGAGGGCCGAGAGGGAGAAAAGCGTCATAGCCGCCGTGCCGAGGCGGTCGGAGGAGGTGAGGTCGAGGGCCAGGCCGAGGAGAGCAGCGAGGACAGGCGCGCGTTCGTCGCCGAGCTCGAGGCTGGCGTAGATGACGATCAACGGCACGAGCGCGGAGCCGAATCCGATCGTGTTCAGAATCTGGAAATGGCCGGGCAGGATCATCTGGGCCAGGATGGCGATGGCGCTGACAGCCAAAAGGTAGAGGACGATAAGGACTCGCACGGTTTGAAGAAGTCTAGCCGGGAGGCCAGGGGGCCGCACGTTAAATTTGTCTAACGCGGACATGCCGGCTTCCATCAAGGTAAATTGGCTGGTCATAGGTTCCCCAAGCCGCAACCCTAGGGCACGGCCAAGCCGCGTCATTTTATCGCGACAACTCTCGTGAAAATTACACCAATTTTCCGCTTGGGATTTTGCCTCCTGGTTCTGGCCGGGGAGGGTTGGGCGCAGACGGGACCATCCGTCACCAATCCGCAAGCGGAACAGCAGGCGCTGCTCCAGTCCATGCAACACCGCGATTGGGCCACGGCGGTGACGATGGCGCAGGCTGTTCTCCAGCATGATCCCCTGGAAAAAGGCGACTACGGCATGGGGGGCGGCCTGCGCAAGCTGGCCATTAACGCGCTCATTTCATCGGGAAAAATCGACAGCTATTTGAGCGGCTTGAGCCAGGAGCTCGCCAAGTCGCCCGACTCGGCCCGGCTCAACTTGCTTATGGCCGAGGCGTATGCGCGCGCGGGCAACAGTTCCCGAGGAGGAGTAACGCCGCTTCCTTCCTTTGCCACGCCGGCGTGGCTGAAACTGGTGCGCAAGGGCGACACGTTCACGTCTTTCTGGTCCCCGGATGGCCAAACATGGCAGGACGTCTTCACCCGATTCATTCCCATGGAGGCGGTCGGTCTAATCGGCCTGATTGCCTCACCCAATAGCGTCGCGCCCGCCAAGGTGACTTGGAGCCAGGTCCGTATCAACGGCGCGGATGCTCCGCCGTCGTGGCAATACAGTGATATCGGTTGGCAGTTTTTCCATTCCGCCGCGACTTGGAGAGCGACCGGCGTGGTCATGGATTCGCCTCTGTCCAAAACGGCGCCGCCGTTTTTCAGCCAGGAATATGGATTGGTTTACGTGCCGGTCACCGGCGACGCGGAGATCGTGGCGCACTTGGATAGCCTGACGTCCCAACCCAATGATGGAAGCTGGGCGGGGCTTTCCTTTCGCAGCCGCGCGGACCAAACCAGTCCGTTTGTGGACTTCTTTTGCGACCATCTGGGCAAAGGCCACAGCTACACCCATACGAACTCCTCGGATCTTGGCGCTCGTTACTTTCAGAAGGCGTCGCAACTTCTGGCCAACGATCCGGAAGCGTTGCGCCAGATCGCCGAGCAGCTTGACCTGGAGCTCGGCCACTACCAGGCCAATGATGTGAGAGTGGGCCGGCTGACGCTCCGTTTTCCCACCGATGCCAATCAGATTCTCGACGCGCTTCCGCAGTTTGAACAAGCGGGGAGATTGCCTGATTTCGTGAAGGCCCTCCAACAGGTGAGCGGTGCACCGCTGGCGGGGTCAAAAGTGCTGCTGCGTATCGGAGATGACTTGGCGCTGACCGGCCACCCCGCAGAGGCGGAACAGGTTTATCGAAGTGCGCTGGCTAGCAGCTCGGGCGTGGCAAAACAAGAGGTGGTGATTTCGCTGGTGCGGCTGTTGCTGGAAGAAGGGCGCCACAACGAGGCAGCGGCGGAGTTTCAAAAGGGCTTCATCGACCAGACAACGACCTCCTGGTTGCTCTCCTTTTTCCCTTCGACGCCGCATGCCGACATGGTTGAGGAGTGGTATCCTGCCGCGAGCACGGGTTTGCAGCGCCCGCAAATCAACGAGAGTACGGTTCCACTTTTACAACTCGCCGTCAGCGCGGGTCTCTTTCACCCGATGAAGGAGAAGTTGGATGGCCGAGCCAGCATGCATGAGGCGTCGGCCTGGGTGCCGGTGGACCCGTGCCGGGTGGCCTCGATTTTAATCTCCATCCTCGCCCGCGACGCCGGCTACCGCGATGCCTTGGAAAAACTGATGGCTGAGCTGGCCAAGCCGACGACCGCGCCGCCTATCTCGGCCTCTTACGATTGGCGACTGCAGATGGCGGGCACCAACGTGAACTACCTCGCCCTGATCTCCATCTGCGAGCAACTGGCGGCGTGGCCGGCGGAACGGGCGGAGCTCTTCCGTATTGCGCAGACTGACTTTCATGGACAACTCGACGGGACGACCGACAGCTCCCGTTTTCGCGTCCAAGCTGAATTGCCTCTGCTGCGGACGGCGATGAATGCGGGAGACCATGCCACCGTCCAACAGGTGCTGCGCGATATCGATCTCACCATGAAGAAAGTCGATACCAATGCACCCAACACCTGGCCCGTGGACCGAACGCCGGTGGTGAGTGCGATGATCGCCGAGGAAATGTTCGCGGAAGCGGCCGGAATCCTCGCCACTTGGGAAAAAGAGGCGCCGGTGATGAATGACGCGGCCTACCGGGACAAGGTCGCGCAGATCAAGGCGGAGCTGGCCTTCGCGCAAAACCAGGCGCCGCCGACAAATGTGGTTTATGGAGTCACCACCGGGACAACGGAGCAACCACGGCTGTTTTTCTGGCAAATGAACGCGGGAGCGAAAGGGAACTCGGTGCATCGCGGATTCTCGAGAGCCTACCGCTCCGATGTTTTGTGGAGTGACATGGTTCCCACCCGCGCGACCGGATACAGCCTCGATCTGGTGGGTGGAACCCCGGCGCAACCGCTGGCGGGGGTGGCGACGACGGGGAGTGCGCCGCTGGAGGTTGCCCCGGGAGCGTCATCCTTGCAGGCGTTGCTCCGCGATCCGGTTGCGACGGTGCCCGTAGCGGTGGGGGATGCCATTCCCCTGACCGAAGGGGATAACTTACTGAAGAATCCGCGCTTTGAGGTGTCCAAGGATGCCCAAGGGCAACCGGGGATCGCAGGCTGGCGGGGCATTCTTCCGTGGCAGGTGACGGAAGGAGTGGGAGGACCGATGCCTTCGGGTGGATTCCAAATCGTCGAGGCTCCGAGTTATCGCGCCGATATGGGCGCGCCCGAAATTGCCAGTGAGCCCGTGCCGCTCCAACGTAACACCGAGTACATCTTTAGTGCGTGGCAGCATGACGGCATGGAGCCCGACTTTCTCTTTCTGGATGCGAGCGGAGCGGAATTGCGCCGGCTGCGTGCACTCGGGGCGGAGCGGCATGCGCTCGGCTGGCAATGGTGCGCCTGGCGGATCAGCTCGACCTCCGAGGCCGATATCATGATCCCACCCTCCGCGGTTTCCGTGCAGATCGTCTTCAGCCATCGGTGGAAGGTGGCGGATGTCTCCCTGCGCGCGGCAACGAGATCGACGGCGCCATAAGTCGGAAATAGAACGGGCGGCAACTCACAAGAGTGCCGCCCGTTCAGGGAGGAGAATGAATGAACTTACGAAGAGTGAGACACGGGGACTTGGAGAACGTTCAAAAAAGATTTGCGGAAGCCGTGCCGGGCCGTGCTTTGGGGCGTTCAAAAAGAAGGTTTACCTCTGAAAAACAGAGGTCCGTGAGAACGTTCAAAAAGAATCAAAAAAATTATTGACGATTTGATGGCGATCTTTACTCTCACCGAAACGAGTGCAGATGCCAGCCGTTACTGAACGGTAAAGGCGGCTGGCCTCATGAACCGACAAGGCAGGCTGTTTCAACATGGAGAGAGGCAGCCAGCGGAGTCACTAAACCCCCAGGAGATAAAAGAATGAAATCGATGCTGAAGACTATCAGTGCAGTCGCCCTGACGAGCGTCATGGTTCTGCCCGTGATCGCCGCCGACGCGACCACCGACGGTAAGGATCAGAAGGACCTGAAGAAGGTCATTGAAGATCAAGGAATTAACTATGTCGAAACCGCCCAGAAGGGCATCACGCTCAGCGGTTACGTTGACGTGAGCTACACCGAGCAGTTCGGTGGTAAGGGCACGGGATTCGGAGGCGCTGCCTCGCAGGGTCACGAGTTCGACCGTAGCAACGACAATTTTAACGTCAACGCCGTCAAGGTTGCCCTCGAAAAGGCCCTTCCGGACAAGAACGAGTGGGCCGCTGGCTTCCGTATCGACACCATCTATGGTGCTGATGCGCGTTTCCTGGGCGACTCCGCCTTCGGTCAGACTGGCGTTGCGGCTCCTGGTGGCGTCGTTACGAATAACTCCAGCGGCTTTGCTCTCGAGCAGGCCTTGGTCAAGTTCCGCGTTCCGGTGGGTAACGGCTTGGACATCTACGCTGGTAAGTTCGTGACCTTCTTGGGTTATGAAGTTATCGAGTCCCCCGCGAACTTGAACTTCAGCCGCGGTTTGCTGTTCACGAACGCGATCCCGCTCACCCACACGGGTGTGTATGCTGACTACAAGTTCAATGACGTCATTGAAGCCAAGTTCGGCGTTGTGGACGGTTGGAACAATTCGACCAGCCCTGGTTCGATCGGTGCGGCCGGTGTGACGGATGATCACAATGATTATCCCTTCGGCGGCAAGGCCATCACGGGTCAGCTGAACATCACCAACCCTGGCAAGAATGCCAACATCGCTCAGTCCTTCATCTACTCGCCGAGCGGAGAGCCCGGCAACGTGGGCGGCGCGGACAACGGCCCTCTGGTTGTGTATGACATCTGGGGTAACTGGAACCCGACGTTCGTCAAGGACAGCGCTCTGACGCTGGGCTTCAACGTTGATTTCGGCTACAATGGTGCTTCCGGTTCTCCTAACGCTCTTAATCCGGCCTTCGGATCGGGCGTTGGTGCGACTCCTGGCGGCGTCAACGACTCCAATACTTGGTACGGCGTTGCGCTCTATGCGTCCTACAAGGTTAACAAGGTCATCACCCTGTCGACTCGCGCTGAGTACCTGCACGAGGATGAGGCAGTCAATCCTAAGTTCTCCACCCTCAGCGGTGGCGCTCCCTTCGTCAATGCTGACGATTTCTCGGAGACCCTCACGGCGTCTTTCGCGATCTGGGATAACCTCCTGACCCGCGTTGAGTATCGCTACGACCACGTCGTCAGCGGTTCGACCACTCCTGCTGCCGGCTCGCCCGTCAACAACGTGGCGACCTATCAGGATCAGAACGAAATCTCCCTGGAAGCCGTCTACTCGTTCTAATTGATTCTAACTAATTAGTTCGTCGAAAACCCCGGGAGCCGTAAGGTTTCCGGGGTTTTTCGTTTTATAATTCCCACAGACCCAGTTTAGAGGATCCAAGCAGGCCGTCATCCGTCCGTCCGTGCCTTGGAAATCCCATGCATTCCGTGCGATTTTCTCTCGGCGGAACGCCAACGCCTAGATCGAACCATATGCTATCAGGCTGCTTCATTTGAAGCACTCCAGTCTGCGCATAATCCACCACGCCGGAAGATTCCTGAGAGTGAGCTGATATTGAAGCTTGTCTCTGGCACACTCATTGCTAAAGAGTGTAACCTCGTATTCGTACGAGAGTTAAACCCCATCCATCTAGAAACCCCAAGGAGAATCTCCCATGTCCCTGCGTAAGCTCGAGGCAATCATCAAGCCCTTTAAGTTGGAAGAAGTCAAAGAAGCCCTCACCGAATTAGGCATCGAAGGCCTGACCGTGAGTGAAGTCAAAGGCTTCGGCCGCCAGAAAGGCCATACCGAAATCTACCGCGGCAGCGAATACACCGTCGACTTCCTGCCCAAGGTGAAGATCGAAGTCGTCATGCGCGAGGACCTTGTCCAGCGTGCTATTGAAACCGTCCAGAAAGCCGCCAAGACCGGTAAGATTGGCGACGGCAAGATCTTCATTCTCCCCATCGAGGAAGCCGTCCGCATCCGCACGGAGGAGCGCGGCGAAAAGGCTGTTTAGTCTTTCTTGCGGTGCTGGTTCGCCGCTGGTTGACCTCTAGGTCGTGTAAGGCTTAAAGACCTAGAGGTCTCATCCCTGCAGCCGCAAAACCTCTTGCGGCCTCCAGCCAAGTTGAGCTATCTTTTGCGGCTCTCACAAACGGGTCGTTAGCTCAATGGTAGAGCAGGCGCCTTTTAAGCACTTGGTTGCAGGTTC
>CAZZWT010000098.1:0-10031 GCA_964657775.1 uncultured Candidatus Methylacidiphilales bacterium
TTCCCTCGTTCCCAAACTCCATTTGGGAACGCACTTGTCCGCGCAATTCCATTGCACGGCGCGCGTCGCATGGAGTAACGCATCGCTGGACGAGGGAATGATTCAACCCCTTCGAGGTTGGTTTCCGGTAAAGCGTTACCAGGGTAGGCGCTGCAGCGCCAACCCTTCGCTTTATTACCTCAACGCCTTTGGCGTTGCGGGCTTACCGCAGCATTTTTCCGGGGTTACGAAGCCTTCCGCGATCTCCCCACGATCAGAAACGCGATCACCGCCAACCCCACCGCCACCAACGCTGAGCCGCGATAAATCCCGGCGAGACTCAGCCCTGCCATCGATTGCAATGGCCCAACCCCGAACGCGGCAATACCATATCCCATCTGGTAAAAACCGATCATCCCGCCCGCCACCGCCGTCGTCATCGTGGTCAATTCCTCCTGCGCGAAACTGATGACCAACGGCAGCAGCGCGGAGCAGCCGAGTCCTGCCAGGCCGAAGGAAAAAATCGCGAGAAGCGGAAGATCTTTCGGCACGGCTGCGGTGGCGATGAAGGCCACCACCATAACGACGGGAAGGCCGCGATAAACCAACCGGGGCGGACACCACTTTTCAATAACGGCGAAAAGGATACGCCCCGCCGTGACGGCGACCCAGAACGTCGTAAGCGCGATCGACGCCAGGGTGACCGATGCACCGAGTTCCGTGCTCATGTAGACGTTTCCCCAATTGGCGCTCATCGTCTCGCCGATGCCATAGAGAAGTGCAAACGCGGCGTAGAGCCAAAACCGCTCGGGGATACGGGGGCGCGGATCGGCCGCCTTCGCTGCGGGCTGTCCCGTGGGCTTGACGTACTTAATGCGATTCACCTGTTGGAACGTTGGCGCGGAGGCGGGAATCGAGGAACCCTCCGTCGGCTTTACAAACGATTTCGGATTCACATCGCCTGTCTCCTCGATGCGATTGATCGCCGCCGATTCCGGAGAGGATGCCTCCGACCGCTGCACCTCTCGTGGTTTTGACGTTTCGTTCAGCGGCAGTTTCAGACTAAACACAATCAACGCCAGCGTCAGCCCACTCATCAAAATCGGCAGCCCCCACCAAAAATGAAGTCCCACGAAGACCGTGGCAAAAATCGGCGCGAGTGCGGTGCCGGTGCCGAGCAGCGCGTTGAGGGTCAGGATCGATTGATCGACTTTGTTGGGAAAGAACGCGGCGGTGAACGTATTCAGCGCAGGCACCGTGAAGCCGAAGCCAACGCCGAGGCACGCTGTGGCTGCGAGCAGCAACCCGTAGGCGAGGGGATGATTCCCCGTCGCGAACTGACTCGTGAAAAGGAGCGCCATCGAGAGCAAATCCGCCGCCAGCCCGATGAGAAACACGCGCTTGCCGCCAATCTTCGCGGTCAACCCCGCGCCGAGCAGCGACGACAAAATTGCCGTCACCGCCTGCGGCGCGAACATGCCGCCGTACTCGGTGGTCGAGAGCCCGTAGTGATCTTTGCTGGTGAAAATGGCGCTCACCGCCGGGAAGGTGACGAGCACAATTCCCTGGATGACCGCCGCCGCATAGACCGCACCGACCTCCTGCCGCGTCGCCATTATTTCAGCCGGTCCAAAATGTGATCGCCCACGCGGATCGCATTCGCCATTGCGGTCAGCGCCGGGTTCACCGCGCCGATGCTGGGGAAGAAGCTGGTATCGACCACGTAGAGATTATCGAGCTCGTGCGCCTTGCAGTTCGTGTCGAGCACCGAGGTCTTCGGGTCGCGCCCGAACACGCAGGTGCCCGATTGATGCGCCACGCCGGCCACGCCGATGTCGTTCTTCATATAGATCTGGCGCGAGACGAGGCTGTCGTGCATATCGAGGCTACTGAGCATCGACTTGAGCTTGCCGTAGAGCTTGTCGCTCGGCACCTGATTCGTGCCCTTGTAATTGAGGACGGTATGGCCGTCGCGGCCGACGGTGATGCGATTCTCCGGATGGGGCAGGTCCTCGGTCATCAGCCAGAAATCGACCGCGTGATCGGCCAGCTTGGTCAGCACCCAGGTCGGCGCGAGCATGGTCTCGATCGGCTTCTCGCCGCGATACATTGCCGCCTGCGATTTGCCGACCATCTGGATGCTGCCGACCGGGTAATCGAAGCCATCCATGCCGAAGTAAAAATCATTCAGGCCGAGCGTTTTTTGGTACTGGGTGGGATTCGGCTCCTTCGAGATCGCGAGCACGGCCTGGCTGGTGTGGAACATGTAGTTGCGCCCGACTTGATCGGAGCCATTGGCCAGCCCGTTCGGATGCTTGTCGTTGGCCGACAGGAGCAGCAGCTTGGCCGAGTTGGCCGCACCGCCGGAAACGACGACGATGGCCCCGGTGAACTTGATCGTCTCGCCCTCGTGCTCGACGATGACTTCGTTGACCGATGTGCCCGCCGCGTTGGTGTTGAGCTTGGTCACCTTGGCGTGGATGAGCAGTGTGACGTTCGGATGCTCCAGCGCCGGGCGCACGCCGAGCACTTCCGCGTCCGATTTCGCATGCACGACGCAGGGGAATCCGTCGCAATCCTTGCACCGGATGCAGGTGCTGTAGGGCATGTTCGTTTCATCGAGCATGATGCCGCACGGCGTGTGAAAGGGATGATAGCCGGCCTTGGCCAGATCGTCGGAGAGCTTCTGGATGCGCGGCTCGTGTGAGACGGCGGGGAAGGCGTAGGGCGCGCTGGAGGGCGGCTCGGTCGGGTCTTCTCCGCGATTGCCGTGGACTTGGTACATGTGCTCGGCCTTCGTGTAATAGGGCTCCATGTCGGTGTAGCTGATCGGCCACGCGGGCGAGTGTCCGTCGTAGTGAGCGAAGCCGGTGAAATCCTTTTCGCGCAGCCGGAAGAGGGCCGCGCCGTACATCTTGGTCGCGCCGCCGACGTAATGGAACGTGCCGGGCTGGTATTCCTTGCCCTTGGGATCGAGCCAGATGTCGGAGGAGACGTACCGATTGTTTTGGAAAACTTCCTCCGCGCTCCAGTTCTGCGGCTCCCGCTTCAACCAGCCGCCGCGCTCGAGGATGAGGACGCTTTTGCCTGAGGGCGCGAGGTGCCGGGCCAGCGTTCCGCCGCCGGCGCCGCTGCCGATGATGATGATGTCGTAATCGGTTTTCATAGGGGATTTTGGGTTTGGGTTGGTGCGGATTAATTTTTAACAGGAAGACATGAAATCAGGAAAAGAGGAGGGAAATGAAGGAGGGGATGGGGTCTTACCTTTATTCCGTTCCTGTTTTCATGTCTTCATGTTTTCCTGTTAAGATTGGGTGGCAGAAAGAAAGCCATGAAACTAAACGCCAAAAGACTGAATCACCTTACCGTCGCCGTGCCCGCAGGCGAGCACGATCAGGTGCGCGCCTTTTACGGCGGCGTTCTGGGGTTGGAGGAAATTCCGCGACCGGAGGCGCTGAATCAAGTTTACGATCTGATTTGGTACAAGTTTTTGGACATTCTCCTTCATCTCGATTTCTCGCCGCCCTGGGTGACGCCGGCAGAAAACCGGCATGTTGCGCTTGAGGTTGTGGACCTTCCCGCCGTGCGGCGTTATCTGGAAGGCCAACAGGCCACCATCCGCGAAGCAGTGCCGATGCCAGATCGCGACCGCTTCTACTTACTCGATCCGTTCGGAAATTATTTCGAGTTGATCGAAATGAAATAAGCCGGACTACGGAATCCAGAATCCTGGATTTTCTTAAGTGGTTGATAACGGGCTGGAAATGTGAAAAGAACCGCTCCAACTTGATCGACCGTTCGTCTTTTCGTTGAAATAGATCCAGATAAATTGAAATAGAGTCTTGACGAATTGTTGTAGTAATACTATATTCCGATGCATGGACAGCACAGATCGCAAGACTCGCGCCGCAACCCCGCTCTTCAATCGTATTGAATTGCTGCGCGTGGAGCGTTGCCTTTCCCGGCAAGCCCTGGCTCAGGCTGTCGGCGTCAACTATCAAACCATTGGCTACCTCGAGCGGGGCGAGTGGAATCCAAGCTTGGAGCTCGCGCTTCGCATTGCCGAATTCTTTGGCCTGCCGGTCGAGGCGATCTTTTCCCGCCGCCCGTTCACGATGATGAGCGCCGAACTTTACTCCAATCCCAATCACCAGAAAGGAACCAACCCATGAAACCCAACCTCTATTTTGGCCTAAACCTCGACAAGCGCGCGAACCGGCGGCTGACCGTCCTATTCTTGTATGTCGGCTTTCTCCTGATCATGGGGCCTTACGTGGTCGGCTCCACTGAACATACTCCGGATGTTCGCGTTCACGCGTGGCGATTGGCCGCCTTCCTTTCGGCCTTCGCGCTCAGTGTTCTCAGTTACGTCGCACTCTGCAAATCGATGAAGGCCTATTCCTTCGACGATTACGGCAAGTCATTGCCGGAGACCGACGAGCGTCAGGCCCATATTCGCGACCGTTCGTTTGTGGTCTCCTACTGGATTCTCGCTTTGATCGTCAGCTTGGCTTTGATCTACTGTGCCATTGCTCCGGACTGGAATTGGCCCTACCCAACGGATCTCCTGACCTCGACCGGGTTCATCACCTTTGCGCTGCTCTTTATCGCATCGCTGCCCACGGTTTTCGTCGCATGGAATGAACCAGGCATCGAGGACGAGCCTCGCGACTTGGTGGCTTGCGAACCGGAAACGGAGAAAAGCAGCCAATAACGCGCACCACGACCCGGAAAGGATGATTCATCATGTCCCCCACGCCACAACCTCGCGGCAGTCAGCGCAGCGGTTTGCCTTCGCGTCCGCACCGAATCGCCCCCCATGGGCAAACCTCGCCTTACCTAGCCGACGACCTTGTCCTGGACTTGCTGCTGGTTCTCTGCTTGATGATCGTCGCGAATGCCTTCGCGGTGCAGGGGAAGTTTTTGGCGACCCTTCATCATGATTCGGTCCGCGCGCCAATCGAGATCGCTGGCCGAGGTCTGCCGGAGAAAAGGGCCGACCTGAACGAGCCCTAGCTGACGCCGAAGGGATTTGTCTAAGGCTCGATCGTGGTGGACCTTTTCACTGGGCTTTTCAAAAATCATCTCCGTTATCGACGTTTTCTATATTTGCTAAAAAAATTGGAAATTGAGCGAATATAGAAAATGGGGCTCAAACGGGATGGGTGGCCCGGTCCACCCGAGTCTCAAACCGGCAGCACTTCGTTCAACCCGCGCCACAGCGCCTCGACCATCTGCTCCAGTTGTGCCTCCGTAGTGCAATAGGGCGGCATCAGAACGAGGACGTCGCCGATGGGCCGCGTCAGCAGGCCATGCGCGCGCGCCGCTTCGCAGATGCGGTGGCCGATGCGGTCGGTGAAGGGGAACGCTTTCCGGTTGGCGAAGTCCTGGACGATCTCGACCGCGCAGATGAGGCCCTCCTGCCGGACATCGCCGACGTGGGGATGCTCCCAGAACTTGGCCGCGCCGGTGGCGAAATGCTGCTCGAGGGTCTTGTTCCTCTCCAGCGTCTTCTCCGTCTCGAAGATCTTCAAATTCGCGAGGGCCGCCGCGCAGCCGAGCGCGTTGCCGGTGTAGCTATGGCCGTGGAAGAAGGTCTTCAGCTCACCATAGTCGCCGAGGAAGGCCTCGAAGATCTCGGGCGAAGCGAGCGTGGCCGCGACGGGGAGGTAGCCCCCGGTCAGTCCCTTTGCCAGCGCGACGAGATCGGGCTTCACCTGCTCCCGTTCGAAGGCGAACATCGTGCCGGTGCGCCCAAAGCCGGTCATCACCTCATCGAGCACGAGCCAGACGCCGCGCTCGCGGCAGGCCGCTGCCGCTTTTTCCAGATAGCCGGGCGGGTGCATCCGCATCCCGGCCGCGCCCTGGACGAGTGGCTCCAACACCAAGGCGGATGCGCTGTCGCCGAGGTCATCGAGCGCCTTCGTTAGTTCGCCCATGCACTCCCATTTGCATTTCCGTGACAGGCGGGCCTCCGTGCCCTGCACCGGCTCCGCCTGATTATAAGGGCAGCGGTAACAGGCCGGGCTCATCACCTCGCGAGTCGCGAAGAGGAGCGGCTTATAAGCGGCGTGGAAGATGGGGCTATGCCCCGCACTCATCGCGCCGACGGTATCGCCGTGGTACGCGCTGGCCAGCGAGATGAAGACCGTGCGCTCCGTTTCGCCCCGCTGCACCCGCGCCTGGTAGACCATCTTCAGCGCCGCCTCCATCGCGGTCGATCCATCGTCGGAGAAGAAGACCTTGGCCTCCGGCAAGCCTGTGATCCGCACCAACTCCGCGGCCAGCTTGACGGCCACATCATTCGACAGCCCCAGGAACGAGCTGTGTGCAATGCGATCGAGCTGGTCCCGGATCGCCTGGTCAATCTCGGCCCGCCGGTGGCCATGCAGATTGGTCCAGATGGAGGAGTTGCCGTCCAGATACTCGCGGCCATCCTCCGCCTTCAACACGGCGCCGCGACCCTCCACGATGACGAGGGGCGCGGTCGCGTTCCACTCGCGCATTTGCGTGAAGGGATGCCAAACGTGGGAGCGGTCGAGATCGCCGGAAGTCATGTGCCTTGATTTTGGCGAAATCGCCACCATCCCACGACTCCTATTTTCACGGCTTGCGCTTTCACTTGCCAAGCGCCTGCGGTTTGCCATAAGTGGCTCTATGCGCTGGGCGATTCCGGTTATCGCGGTGTTGGTGCTGACCCGATGCGGAGGAGTTTCCGACTACAGTCCCGACACGGGATCGCGTACGAGTCTGCTGGGCAATCAGGGCGGCGCGGGCGTGCAGGCGCCCATTTGGTCCACGGATTCGCAGAAAACCACGGTCACAAATCAAAACCCCGCCGGTTCACAGTAATTTCACGGGAAATAAGTGCACCCAAACGCCCATAGAGCGCGTACCTTTTTCTGGACCCGGTCGGAAATTTGGAATACTTGGAATAAACTTCCCGCTTTTTTCTTCCCATAACTACAACCCATTTGCTCGGCAGGCTGTCGGGCAAAAAGTAAACCAACCCAACTTGTAACAACGAAAGGCACCTATGAAAAATCCAAGTCTCCTCCTCTCCACTAAAACCATGCTCGCCACGATCGCCCTCACGGGCATGCTGGCTGGCTCCGCCGCCCGCGTCCATGCCGCTACCACGGGCACTCCCGACTCAGCCATCTCCAAGGGCCAGTCGGTTGCGGACGACAGCGCCGGCAAGCACGACTGCAAAGGCAAGAACAGCTGTAAGGGCCAGGGCGGCTGCAAGACCGGTGATGCCGGTTGCAAAGGCCAGAACACCTGCAAGGGCAAGGGTGGTTGCAAGACCAATGGTACGACCTAATCTGTTAGGTTAGTATTGGGGCGAGGGGCTGGCCGCCGGATAGTGGGCCGGTCCCTCGTTCATTCCTTCACGGTCCTCCGGGTCTAGTCATGCCTGCGAATCGCTTCAATAATTTTACGAACTACGGCATCGGCATCGGCCTGCGTGTGCCGCATTACCAGCATATCCTGTCGCGCAAACCGACGGTGGATTGGTTCGAGATCATCTCGGAAAATTTCATGGTCGATGCGGGGCGGCCGCTTCAAGTGCTCGATCAAATCCTGGAGCAATATCGCGTGGTACAGCATGGCGTGGCTATGTACTTGGGCTCGACCGATCCGCTGAATAAAGATCATTTGCGGAAGTTGAAACGGTTGGTGAAGCGGACGAATACGCCGTGGCTTTCGGATCATCTTTGCTGGGGCAGCGTCGATGGCCGCTACACGCATGATCTGCTGCCATTGCCCTACACTTTTCAAGCCGCCGCGCATGTGGCGCAACGCATCCGCGAGGTACGCGATTATCTGGAAGTTCCCATCCTCGTGGAGAACGTGAGCAGCTACGCGGAGTTCCACGCCTCGGAAATGACCGAGTGGGAATTTCTCAGCGAAGTCGTCGACAAGGCCGACGCGGGCATTTTGCTGGATGTGAATAATATCTACGTCTCCTCGCAGAACCATAATTTCAATCCCTACGATTACCTGAATCACATCCCGCACGATCGCGTCGGGCAGGTGCATATCGCCGGACACTCGAAGTTCGAGAAGTACATCCTGGATACGCACGACCATCCGGTCCTTGATCCGGTCTGGAAGATGTACGCGCACGCGATGAAGCTCACCGGCGCGACGGCGACGTTGCTCGAGTGGGACGATCGCATTCCCTCGTTCGATGAGGTGCATCGTGAAGCGCTCAAGGCGGGCAAATTCTGCAAGGACTTACTCCATGAGCAAGTCGTCGCCTAAGAAAGCTTCCGATCTGCGCACCATCCAGCGCGCCTTCGCCACCGGCATCACGCGCCCACTGACCAGCGGCTACGCCATGCAACCGAAGTGGAAAGATGGCACGTCGACGCGCAAGGCGGTCGCCGCGTTCATTAAACCGAATGACCGGCTGACGTCCTTCGACCGTCTCGAGATTTACAACAAGCAGTATTGGTTTCGCCTCCTCGATTCACTCTATGAGGATTTCCCCGGCCTGCGTGCGTTGATCGGCGACGAGCGCTTCCACAAGCTCTCCATCGCTTACCTGACGAAGTATCCCTCGCGCACATTTTCCCTGCGCGATCTCGGCGACCGGATGGAGAAATTCCTCACGCGCGAGCCGAACTGGATGGCGCCGAACCCGAAGCTCGCGCGCGATATCGTGCGGCTTGAGTGGGCGCACATCGTCGCGTTCGATGGCGATGCCTTGCCGCCGCTGGAAATTGATACGCTGCTGGATGGCGGCGACCCGGCCAAGCTGCGTCTCGGGATTCAGCCGCACGTTTCCTTTCTGGCCTGCGACTATCCGGTCGATGATTTCATCGTCAAAGTGCGCCGCCGCTCCGAGCCGGCGGGCGAGGCGAGCAACGCCGTCGCGGAGCGAGTCGAGCGCAAGAAGGCCAAGAAAATCGCGCTGCCCAAGGCGCAGAAAATCTGGCTCGCGGTGCATCGCAGCGAGAATTCCGTCTACTATAAGCGGCTGGAACCGGAAGCGTGGCTCATCTGCTCGGCGCTGCAAAAAGGCGTGCCGCTGCAAACCGCCTGCGAGCGCGCCTTCCGCCGCCGCAAGATGGATCCTGCCTTCGGCACAACGCTGCAAAACTGGTTCGCGCAGTGGGCCTCGTTCGGCTGGTTCTGCCGCTTGGAATAAATCGGAGCCACCGTACCTCAAGCCCATATGGACAAACCCAACTCTCTTCTCACCATCATCGATTTTCTCTACGCCTGGCTCGTCCGCGTCGCGAATCATCTGCAGTCGCCGCTGCTCTTCCTGTTCCGTTTCACCTTCGGAATCCAGCTCATGCAGGCTGGCTTTGGCAAGCTGCTCAATATCCAAACGCCCATCGGCTATTTCACTGATCTCGGCATTCCTTTTCCCGTGGAAAACGCGTGGCTCGTCGCCTGCACCGAAACCTTCGGCGGCCTGTTCCTCGCGCTCGGCCTGCTCAGCCGCCTGACCGCGATTCCTGTTTTCATCAACATGACCGTCGCTTACCTGACCACCGAGCAAAAAGCGTTGCACGAGCTTCTGAGTCTCAACACCGACGACTTTTTTGCCGCCGCGCCCTTCCTCTTCTGGCTCACCGCCCTCGTCGTCCTCATCTTCGGCCCTGGCGCCTACTCGCTCGATTACCTCATCGCGCTGTGGCGCAAGAAGGAGTGGAAGAGCGCGCGCGTTTGAGTCATTTGCCTGACGACCGGCAAAAGGAATTTCTGTTCTTTTGGCCGCATCCGTTTAAAAAACGCGCATGAAGATTGTCGTCGCTTATTCGGGAGGACTTGATACCTCCATCATTTTGACGTGGTTGAAAGAGAAGTATGATGCGGAGATCGTCGCGTTCTGCGCCGACATCGGGCAGGAGGAGGAGCTCAAAGGCCTCGACAAAAAAGCGCTCAAGACCGGCGCCTCGAAGTGCTACATCGACGATCTGACCGACGAGTTCGCGCGCGACTTCATTTACCCGATGATCCGGGCCAACGCGCTTTACGAGAACCAGTATTTCCTCGGCACCAGCATCGCGCGGCCGTTGATCGCCAAGCGCATG
>CAZZWT010000099.1:0-9940 GCA_964657775.1 uncultured Candidatus Methylacidiphilales bacterium
AGAAACGAAGCAACAAAGTTGCGCCCACGATTGCGTTCCCAAATGAAATTTGGGAACGAGAGAAAGGCAGGGAGACAAAATTCCCTGCCGCCCATTCCGGTAATTCCGAAAATTCCGTCATTCCGTCAAACTTCTCAGGTCCTCGCCATGCCAAAACTCACCCCCGCCGCCCGCGCGGTGGAACTCTGCCAACTCCTCCCGCGCGTCTACCCGGACGCCCACTGCGAGCTCGATTTCTCCAACCCGCTCGAACTCCTCATCGCGACGATCCTCTCCGCGCAATGCACCGACGTGCAGGTCAACAAAGTCACGCCCGCCGTTTTCCAAAAGTACAAGACCGCGCGCGATTACGCGGAGGCCGACCCCGCCGCGTTGGAGCATGACCTGCGCGCCATCGGCCTCTACCGCGCCAAGGCGAAAAATATCCGCGCCTGCGCCCGCCTGCTCGTCGATCAGCACGGCGGCGAAGTGCCCCGGACGATGGACGAACTTGTCGCACTCCCCGGCGTGGGACGCAAAACGGCGAACGTCGTCCTCGGCAACGCGTTCGACATCAATGTCGGCGTCGTGGTCGATACTCACGTCGCGCGCCTCTCGGCGAGGCTCGGCCTCACACGTCAGACCGACCCGAAAAAAATCGAGCCCGTGCTGATGAAGCTCGTCCCGCGAAACGATTGGACCCTCTTCTCGCACTGGCTGATCTTCCATGGTCGCCGCCGCTGCAAAGCCCTCAACCCCGATTGCCCCAACTGCGAATTGAAAGAGCTTTGCCCCAGTTATCCCAAGTTCATGAAACTGAAAGCTGCGAAGAACTGAGGGGAACGTTTCGCACGGAGGACTGCAGAGAGAAAGACCAAGGGCCAAAAAAGGGAAAACAGGGGAGTTGGAACTGGATGAAGGAGACTCAAATCACTGGATGAAGCAGAATAAATGATCGCCTTACCCCTCTTCGTCATCTTCTTGATCCACTAAAAATCCCCTCCGCCTCTTCGGCCCTTTGCCTTCAAACTTTTCCGTCCTCCGTGCGAAACTTCCCCTCAGTTCTTCACCGCCGGCCAAACCCAATCGCCATTCTCGTAATCGATCATTTTCGGGTCATGTTCCTTGAACACAACCGTCCCACCGTCGTCCTTCCCATTCCAGCCCACCGAATACAGCACAAACGTCCCATCCGCATTCAGCCGATAACCATATGGCTCGCCATTCATGACATCATGCGGCACCTCATCAATCAACGCCGGTGCCAACTCCGCCAACGTCGCCGGATATACTTTGTGCGCCAGCCGATACCGCTCCAGCGCACACGCGATCCGCGTTTGATCCACACTCACCTGCCCCTCCGCGAATTTTTCCACGGCGGGCGAGAGGCCGCCCGTCATCGCGAAAAAGGCATTCCAGGGCGCGCCGGCATCCCACCGGGCGCAGGCCTCGTCATTCTGCCGCTTCAACCGAAGTGCGACATCCGCAAACACTCGGCGGGATTGGGGATCCACCACCGCGAGTTCGTTAAAATCGTATTCCGCGATCTGCCGCTTGTTATCGTCCCACCATCCCTCCGCAAAGAGATCGGCCGCCGTCAGCGACGGACGATCATTCGGCGCCTCAATCTTCTCGATCTCGGCGCGATGTCCGGGTTGGCGAAGATAATCAATCGTGCCCAGCGCAAAGAGGACTTCGCTTCTCATCGCGAATTGATACTCGGTCAGGAAATCGATCGGCTGCAACATCTTCTCCAGCTCGGCGAGCTGCGCATCTGTCCACGCGTACTCCGCCAATCCATCGAAGATCACCGCGTTGCCAATCGCCCGCATGCCGATGGCGACCAGCGCCCCCACCAGCGAGGGATCGCGCTGAATCCCGGCAAAAATCTGCTGGTTCAACTGGAGATCGGCAAGGGCAAGATCGCCCCGGTGCTCATGCAGAGCCAGAATCGCGTGCACGGCCAGCAACTTCGAAATTCGGATCGGGTCCACCACCGGCCCCAGCGGACGGTCGCAGGGAGGATCGATGGCATAGTCCAGGTTGAGCCTGAAATAGGGACGCCTCACCGAAGCCGCCCGAAGATCCGCCAGGAACGGATAGATGGCCTCGAATTGCGCGAGCGTTGATTCCGGGGCCGTCGGGCTTTTAACAATCGTGGCGTAATTGGCCCGGATGGCCGCGCGAATCTTCGGCAGGTCCGGTGTTTCGCCGAGTGACCATTTCCCCACGTCCGGAATATCGTTCGCGGGCGATTCGCCCCGCATGGCTTTTCGCAGCGTCACGAGGCTGAGATACGGTTTTCCATTTGCACCCGCCACTTGCTCCAGCTTGAAGAGCGGCAACGCGGCCAGATTTTGCTCCTCCGGGACAGGCGGCGGAACGAATTTTTCCCGGTCGAACGATTCGCCTTTCGCCTCCCACTTCGCCTTCGCCGCGGCCCAGGCGTGCCCGCCGCGCCAATCCTCCACGAAGTAAATCAGAAGAATCCCAAACACAATCACGCCCAGCCAGCGCAGGACATGGACGCTTCCGAATTTGGTAAGCAACGCGTTCATTTCAATCTTTCGCGGTTGGCCAGACCCAATCGCCGTTTTCGTAATCAATCGACTTCGGGCTGTTCTGGGGATGCGCTACCGCCCCACCGTCATCCGTCTCGTTCCAGCCCACGGAATAAAGCAGGAACGTTCCGTCCACGTTCAAGCGATAGTGATACGGCTCGCCGTTCATGATGTCGTGCGGAACCTCCGCCATGCAGGCGGGCACAAGCGCATCGAGCGTCGCGGGATAAACGCCATGCGCCAGCCGATACCGCTCCAGCGCGCACGCGATCCGTGTTTGATCCACGCTTACCTGCCCTTCGGCGAATTTCAGAACGGCTCCGCTCATTGGGAGCCCGACTGGCACAGCGAGTGCCTTCCAGGGTGCCCATGCGTCCCACTCGTCCACCGCTTGTCTAGCCTGATCGCGCAGGTGATCCGCCAGCTTGGGATAACACTGATGAGCCTGCGGGTTGACCGTGGTCACCTCGTTCAGATCGAATGAAGCCAACTGCACCTTGTTCCAGTCCCACCAGCCACTCGGCCACGGCAGTGCCATTAACGATACGATCGGATTTTCCTCCAGCGATTGCCCAATGAGGCGTCGTCTCATTTCAGATCGGTTGGCGTGCTGGGTGAAGTCCAGACTGCCGATTCCTTGGAGAACTTCCGCGCGCATCGAGAATTGGTATCCGGCGAGGAAATCAACGGACTGCAGCATTTCATCGAGCGCGGCGAGCTGCGCGTCGTTCCAGACGTGCCGCGCGATTCCATTGTAAATCGCGCCACGGTTGATGGCAAAAACCCCAAGCGAGATCAGTCCACCTACCAACGTCGGGTCGCGGCCCGCACCTTTGGTCAGGGTGAGATTGATTTGAATGTCTTGCAGTGCAAGGTCAGGTCGCTGTTCGTCCTCGGCCAGTATCGCATGCAGGTGCAATATTTTCGAGAGACGAATCGTATCCGTCACCGGCCCGAGGGAGCGCGCAAACGGCGGGATCGTCAGGTACTCGTAGTTGAGGCGGAAAGAAGAGCGCAGCGATGCCACTGGAAGAAAATCGGTTAGGAAGGGATAGATCGCCGTGTATTGAGCGAGTGGGGAGTCCGGCGGTGTGCCCTCCTTCACGGCCCGGGCGTAATTGTTCGCCACGACTTTGCGAAACGCAGCCATGTCGGGCAACCCGCTGTTTGATGAAACGCCGGTTCGCGAAAAATCGAGATCCGGAAGATCGTCGCGCATGGCACGGCGAAGTGCGACTGCGGAAACGTTATTCGGGTTTCCCTCGTTCGGTGTCGGCTGGAGCTTGAAGATCGGCAGCGCCGCCATGTTTTGCTCATCCGGCACCTCGGGCGGAACAAATTTCGCGCGGTCGAACGACTCGCCCTTCGCTTCCCACACCGCTTTCTCGGCAGCCCACGCGTGCGCGCCGCGCCAGTCTTCTTCCGCGTAGAAGAGTAAGGGGAGAATAGCCAGCCCAAGGATGAGGGCGCCCAGCCAACGCAGCAGTAGAACAATCCGGAATTTCTTGGAGACGCGCTTCATGGATTTTCTCTGCCTACCCTCTGCAGTCAAAACTCTGCAGTCCTCCGTGCGAAATGTTTCCTACTTTCCCGCGCGGAGCAACTCCAGCAGCGGCATGTCCGCCTCGGGGAATTGGTACTGCATCAACTCATCCACCGTCACCCAGCGGAGGTCGGCCACTTCCAGCTTTTGCGGCTCGCCGGAAAGGATGCGCGCCTCGTAGAAAAAGAGCCGCACGTCGCGGTCCGGGTAGGCATGCACGAGGTGCTGCAGCTGCGCACCGATCTCCGTCTCGATGCCCAGCTCCTCGCGCAGCTCGCGCACGAGCGCTGCTTTGAGTTCCTCGCCCGGGTCGACTTTGCCACCGGGGAATTCCCAGTAACCGCCGAGCGTGTCGTCCGGCATGCGCTGCGAAATGAGCAGGCGCCCGTCCTCGCGGCGGATGACGCCGGCAACAACGTCGATGGGCGGATGAGTCACGATGCGGGGTTCCGGTAAATCACGCGGCGGTTTCAGCACCTTGCAACGGAAAAGCGGTTTTTCGGAAGAGGGCCCGAAGGAAGGCGCCGCTCCGCCCGTCATTTCGCCGCTTTCTCCCAGTCGGCCAGGAATTGTTTCAACCCGCTGTCGGTGAGGGGATGCTGGAGCAGTTGCTTGAGCACGGCGAACGGCGCGGTAATCACGTCGCTGCCGATTTTCGCCGCGTTGACGAAATGCAGCGGCGAGCGCGCGCTGGCCGTGAGGATTTGCGTCTCGTAGCCGTAGTTGTCGTAGATGAGCCGGATGTCGCGGATGACCTCCATGCCCTCGTGGCCGATGTCGTCCAGCCGGCCCACGAACGGGCTGATGTAAGTCGCGCCAGCCTTGGCGGCCAGGAGCGCCTGCGCGGGCGTGAAGCACAGCGTGACGTTCGTCTTGATGCCCTTGGCGGCGAAATGCTTCACCGCTTTCAGGCCCTCGGGAATCAATGGCACCTTCACCACGATGTTGCGGTGCCACGCGGCGATCTCCTCGCCTTCCTTGATGATCTCCGGCGCGGTGACGCTGACCACCTCGGCGCTGATCGGGCCGTCGACGATTTCGGTGATTTCCATGATGAGCTGCTTGAACGGCTTGCCGCTCTTCGACGCGAGCGTGGGATTGGTCGTCACGCCGTCGATGAGGCCCATATCGTACGCCTCCTCGATCTCCTTCGTGTCGCCGCTATCGATGAAAATCTTCATGCCAAGTTAACGTAACAGTCCCAGCCGCGCAGAGACAACTTGGAAAACGAATTTGTTTGCCGCGAAACGTTTGCGATGCGAGGCGGTGATGCTTCACGCCGCCTGCGTGCGCTGCCACGCTTGCCGCAGTCGCACCAGCGCCTGGTGATGCAATTGCGAAACGCGCGAGGGTGTCACTTTCAGCTTGCGCGCCACGTCACGCAGCGGCACGTTCCGCAAATAATGGAGTGTGATCACGGTGGCCTGCGTCGCCGGCAGCGCGCCCAGGCATTTCACCAGCGCGTTCCGCGCTTCCGTGGAAAGCACCTTCTCGTCCGGTCGCTCCGCCGCGGGGTCGGGCAGGCGCTCCATCAGGGAGAGGCTCTCTTCGCCAAGGGTGTTGTCGCTCATATCGTCCAGGGAGATCAGCGTCCGTGGCTGCGATTCGCTTTGATAAGCGGCAAGCCCGGCCTCATCGAGGCCAAGCGCCGCAGCCAACTCGGCGCGCGTGGGTTCCCTTTCCAGATGATCGGTCAGATTCGACGTGATACGCGTCAAGCGGCGCATATTTTTGTGGATGGAACGCGGCGCCCAATCCCAGCGGCGTAACTCGTCCATCACCGCGCCGCGGATGCGCACCGCGCAGTAGCCGCGGAAGGAGGCGCCCCGGGCGGCGTCGAAACGCTCCGCCGCACGGAGATACCCGAGCACGCCCGCGCTCTGCAGATCGTCCCGGTCGAGGTGAACCGGAAGGTTGGCGGTGCAGGCCCGGGCAAAATTCCGCGCCCACGCCAGCGAATCGAGGACTTGGTCGTTGCCGTAACCCATAATGGGTTACATTGTGGTACAATATGGGATGCGTCAAGAAAAATCACCGTTGAGAAAAGGTCGCTGGCGCAGGCCCTTGCGCCGGAGCCCTTGCGCGAGCACACGCAACGGCCAGTGCTTCGCGCCAAAAATTACGCGCTTTTTAAATCGAGTACGCGAAGTCTCCCAGACGGGCGCTTCCGGCTCACACCGGTGCCGGCTACGTTGAGGTCCGCACAAAGGCCCATTTTTCCGCCCAGCCCATCGCACGGAATTCCCGCAGTATCTCGTGCCGATCTTCCAGCGGCACCCGGCGCAGATGGCGCAGGAAACCGAGCGCACAACGTTGGGCCGCGCCGTAGCGGGCGCGCAGATGCGGCGTGGCAAAGCGGCGATGGCTGTCATCAAAAAGTTGGCGCCGGAACCAAATGCCGACGGAGCGAGGAATTTTCCGCTTTCCGCAGAGCAAAGCGGCAAATTTATTCAACACCAGGTAGGTGTCCACGCGCGCCTGCGCCTCCAGATTCCGCGCATAGGCCTCGCTGTCGATCGCCCGCTCCCCTTCGTGAAAAAGCAGCGCGGCCTGCACGCCATGCGCGATTTCCTCGATGAACGTGATCAGCGCGGAAATATTCCGCTCATTCAAAACTCGGCGAGGATCGTTCGCCTCCAGCTCCGCGATCACCGGGCGCGAATAAAAAATCGCCACGTACAGCGAATCGCCCGCCTGGCGCAAAAACGTGCGCCCGCGTGGTGCGAGCTGCGCCGCCTCTTCCCCCGCGAGCTCATTCAGCACCGCGCACCGGCTTTCGCCGATCAGACAGGTCTCCAGGTTGATCGAGACCGGCGCATAGGTCCGCTCCAGCAACAACTGGATTTCCCGCAGCAGGGTCATAATCGCCTTTTGGTTTTACCTCAAACCGGTCGAATCAAAATGGAAGGTGTCTCGTGCAAATGGAGCAGCGTATCGGCGAGGTTGTTCAGCGCCAGCCGCACGCGATGAAATTCGCCGCCGAGCATCCGGAAAATCTCCGCCAGCTCCGTGCGCCGCGCTTGCGGATGGTCCGCCACACTGAGGTAAGTCGAGCCGCCCACCGCCTCGTAAAAGCTCAGGCTCGGCGCGCCGCGGCGTTCCACGTGCGCCTGCACCCGCTCGGCAAACATGCCGCTCAGAAACAGCGCATAATTCGCCATGTGCACCCGCACGACAAAGGCCTGCTCCGGCGCGCAACTGTTGGCCTGGGCCATGAGATCGGAAATGTAGGTGAAGCTGCGCGCGGTCGGCCGGGCATCGCCGGGCGCTACCTGCGCCCGAAGCTGGCTTGTGCGGGAAAAACCGAGCAGCACCGCCGCGACGTAATCGGTCAGCGCGCGCTCATCCAGCGAGACGCGGCGCAGCACGCGCCGGGTTAGCACATAAAAATAAAACGCGGCGGAAACCTGCAGGCAGGCCGTTCCGTCCACGAGCGAATCGTAAACCAGGTTGTGATCGAGAATCGCATCGCGCTCCGCCTCGTCGCTCAAAAGCGCAACGAGGGAGACCGCATCGCGTGGCGACTTGGCGAGCACCCGGACGACAAAGGAAAAATCGTCGGCGGTAAATTGCGCTCGGCAGTTCGCTTGAATCACGTCCTCTCAGGAAGCATAGACGATGCCACAATCCGCCAGATGCGGATCAACCGGCCTCGGCAGGAACGACCACTGCGAATCGCCGCAAATAATGATCGTCTTGATCAAATCGACGCTGACCGGTTTATGCGAATAGGCCGCCACGCCAAGCCGCGCGCACATCTCCGCATCGGCCGGATCGATCGAGTTCGTCATCACGATCACGGGCAGCGCGTGCAATCGTGGCTCGCGCCGGATTTCCTGCAAAAGCTGGATGCCGCTCAACCGCGGCAGGCGCAGGTCGAGGAACACCGCGTAGGGCGGAGGCGAAACGCTCAGCAGATAATCCAACGCCGCGCGGCCATCGGGGATGACCCGAATCGCGCGGTCCAATTCCAGCTTGGCCAGTTGGCGCGTCAGCAGAAAGCTGTCGTCCGAGTTATCTTCGACAATGAGAATCATGGGATCCTCCCTTCGATGCAGCCCGCGTGCCACCGGCAGGCCCCGTCGCGCTAGTCGTTCCTAGCAAGAGACGTAGGGAAATCGGGACTGGTTTCGGTTTTGGCTAACCGTTGCAATTTGCGCGAACAACAGGAGCCGGCGCAGGCCCTTGCGCCGGAAGCGTCCCGTCTGCGGGACGCCTGGGCCGTGGCATACGACATCACGTCTCCTTTTCAAAAGAGAGTCCCAGCGGTCGCGCGTGCTCGCGCAACCGTCCCGGCGCAGGGCCTGCGCCGGCTACCTTCCGCGCTCCGTGTTTAAACCAACACCCGCTCCAAATACCCAGCCAACTTCCCGCGATTTTCGATCCCCGCGCGGAACCCGATATACCAATCCGGCCGGATGAGGTAAAGGCACGGCCCACCCACCGCGCCATACTTCTCGTGCGCATAGCGCTGGCGATCCATCACCACGCTCGCCGCCCAATTTTCGTGCACCGGCACCGGCGGGTCCCCGGCGAAAAGGAGATGCGCGGCCACTCGCGACGAAAACTTCGTCGAAACGGAGGCGGCCAATTTCTCCAGCGCCTCCACCTCGCCCACGGAAGGATTCCCTCCCGCAAAAAGCAGCAGGCTCCACTTCGTCGTCCGCAGCACATTAAAGAGCGTCTCGGTCGTCCGCCCCGGCAGGCGCACGATCAGCGCATCGGGCGCGCGATCACCCGGCGGCGGGCCATGACTTCCCCCATGGTCCTCGGTCAGCGGACTCGCCGGATAGGCCACATTCATCTCGCCCAGGACCATCTTCATCTGTGTTTGCACCACATCCAGGCCCACCATCACCGGCGCCACATGGTGCAGCGCAAAATTCGCCGCCGCGTTCGGCTGCACCAGGATGCGGTAGCCCAAGTCCGTCGCCTTGATCAACTTCTCGTCCGCCGGGTGCCGCTCCGCCGTGTAGGTATCCAGCAACTCCGGCTTCGCCTCGCCCTTCGCCACGGCGGCAAGTTTCCACCCGAGGTTGAACGCGTCGTGCATCCCGTAATTCATCCCCTGCCCGCCGATCGGCACATGCACGTGGCCCGCATCGCCCGCGATGAACGTGCGCCCCTCGCGAAACCGCGTCGCGATCCGATGCCCGGAACGAAAGCGATTGAACCAAAGCGGATCGTACAACTCCGCGGCCGGATCTGCGACCTTCCGAACGAGCTCCTGCATTTCCTCCAGCGTCGGCGGCGTCCTGTTTTCCGGATCGGCATCGTCCCGCGCGCAGATGACGCGGTAATGCCCCTTCGTATCGTAGGCGAAAAGAACGAGAATATACGCCTCCGTGCGAAAGGCGTAACCGAAGCCGTGCGGATAGCTCCACCGCACGTTCACGTCGGCCTGCAGGAATTCCTTGCCCGGATAGCGCTCGCCCGGAAAATCGATCTTTGCCGCCTCGCGCGTGAGACTGGCCGAGCCCTCGCAGCCCACCACCCAGCGGGCCTCCGCGATTTCCTCGCGATTATTGTCGGTGAGATGCTTCAGCTGCACCCGCACCCCATCCGCATCCTGCTCCAACCCGACTGCCTCGACGCCGCTCTCCACTCGGCCACCGTTGCGCTCAAAATGGTCGCGGATGATCCGTTCCGTGTGCTGCTGGCCGATCGTGCGCGGCAGCGGATAGGGACTATCCAGCCCGCCGATATCGACGAAGACCGATTTCTTGCCGAAAAAATTGAAATGCATGCCCGGGAACGCGTAACCCTCTTTCAGGAAGCCCTCCACCGCGCCCATCGCCGAAAGAATTTCCAGCGTGCGCACATGAACAATGGCCGCGTTCGGCTGCTTATTCGGCTC
>CAZZWT010000100.1:0-4410 GCA_964657775.1 uncultured Candidatus Methylacidiphilales bacterium
CGATGGTGATTTCCTGCGTGTCGCCGAGCGGAACGACTTTCGCCTTTTCGGCCTCTGCCCTGACTTTGGCGAGTTGCTCGGTTAGCGACTTGATCTCCTCCATCGCCGCGTCCCGTTCCTTCGCCACCTTGGCGAGTTCCTCCGGCGTGATGGCGGGCACCGCACTCTTTTCCTTCTCGAAAGCTTCTTGGTCCCTGGCCGCCGCATCCTTGGCCTGGAGCAATTGCGCGCGGAGCAATTTGCCCTCCTCGATCGCGTCGTCGCGCTCCTTGGTCAGCTTCGCCAGTTCGTCCGAAGAAGGCGCGGAATGCTGTGCGGCGCGTTCCTTCTCCTTCGCGGCGGCGTCCTTGACCTGGAGGATTTGCGCGCGCATCAACTGCCCTTCGGCGATGGCATCGTCGCGTTCCTTGGTTAGCTTGGCGATTTCGTCGGATGAGGCCGGGGCGGTCGATTCCTTGCCCTCCGCATTTTTGGCCTCGGCGGCCTTCTCGAATTCTTCTTCGCGCGCCTCGGCTTCCTTCAACGCTTCATCGGCCCGCCTCAATTGCTCGCGCAAAAGCGTTCCTTCGTTTTGCGCCTGGTCGCGCTCAAGAACGGTTTTGGCCAGTTCCTCGTTGAGGAGACTCATCTTGTGCCAGATCTCAGTCAGGTCGCCCTCTTCCTGGCCGGAGGGAATGACCGGATGCGCCTCGCGCGAATCGGTTCCGTGATCGCCCTGCTGCTCTCCCAAAGGCGAAATGGGTCCCGGGACCACGGCCGGATTGGAATTCGGGAACAGCGTCTTAATCGAAGGCAGCGAACCGGAGCGGCGGGGCAAGGCGGGAAGCGCACGCTGGTCGGCCAGGAGGGACGGTGGCTTGGAGACGAGAGAAATACGGGCGGTGGAGGCGAGACTTTCGGCGGGACGGGCTTCCGGCTGTGCGCCGATATTGGTCGGCAGCACCTCCGTGACGGTCTTCTTTCCGACCTTCTTGGCCAGGTGGGAAAGCTTGTCCTGGTCAAACCACGAGGGAGACGTACTCATCGTTTTGTTCGGGCGAAGCGAGCTCCAATTTGGTTTCGATTTCAGCCGCGAGCTGATCGAAAACCAGCGAGATGGCAGGCGGCGCGCCACCGCGGAGCAATCCGAGCGGCATGCCTTTCATGCTGGCGTGGATGATCGCGGGATCGCGCGGCAGCATCGCGTTGCAGACCAGTTCCGGGGGCAGCACGCGCTTGATTTCCTCGACGATCTTCTTGGTGTCCTCAACATGCGCATCGGCCATGGTCAGCACCACGCCGACGAGCGAGCAGGCCTCTTCGTTCTCGGTCTGGAGCTGGTTCAGGAAATCGACCGTGAGCATGAGCGAGCGCAGCGCCAGCGGCTCGCACTGCTGGGGCACGAGCACGTGGCTGCAACTGCGCAGGATGCCCTCGGTCGGACCATGCAGGCCGGAGGGCGTATCGAGCAACACGATGTCAAAGCCGGCGTCCTGCGCGGTCTTGAAAAACGGCTTGAGGCGCTCGCCATCCTGCAGGCTGGCGCACCACTTGGAAATTTCGCTGGCCGGAATCTTGCCCGACATGATGATGCTGAGCGATTCGAGCTTCGTCTTGAGGACCGCCTGTTCGAACGGCGTCCCCCCATTGACGACCTCGAAAAGGCCGACGTAGGTCTGTGCACTCGGCGAAAGCGACATGCCGACGGAGCCTTGCGGATCGGCATCGACGAGGAGAACTTTCAATCCGCGTTTGGCCAGTGAGAAGGCCAGGTTGATGGCGCACGTGGTTTTCCCGACGCCCCCTTTAAGACTGGAAATAGCTAGTGTGATCACAACGGTTCTTGGATTATTAGCATTGATAGGCTTTCTCGCCAGCATGAAATTGCGCTGAGCGAAAAAGACTTAAGTGTCTGATGACTTGGGTATTCGGCTTATCGGCCCGCAACTGGATTACTTGAGGATTTCGAGGCTGAAGTCGACGGAACGCAACCCGTGGGTGAGCGCGCCAACCGAGATGAAATCGACGCCCGTGCGGGCGACATCGGGGATACGGTCCAGCGTCATGTTGCCGGAGGCCTCGGTCTTGGTCCGCCCGGCAATGAGCGTGACACAAGCCCGCATTTCGTCCAGCGACATATTATCGAGGAGGATGACATCGACGCCGAGGACGATGATTTCGTTGATCTGCTCGAGGTGATCGACTTCGACCTCGAGGATCTTGTCCTTATCCAACGCGCGCGCGGCATGAATCGCATCCGCCAGACGGCTACCCGTGCCCATGAGCGCGAGGTGGTTGTCCTTGATCAGGAAACGATCGTAAAGGCCGAAGCGATGATTCACGCCGCCGCCGCAACGCACGGCATATTTCTGCAAGGCGCGCAAACCGGGGATGGTCTTGCGCGTATCGAGGATTTTGGTCTTCGTGCCCGCAGCGGCATCGACATAACGGCGGGTTTCCGTGGCTGTGCCGGAGAGTTGCTGGAGGAAATTGAGGGCGCATCGCTCGCCGGTGAGGATGGAGGCGGCGGAGCCCTGGATTTCCAGCACGGTGTCGCCGGGCTTGAGTGCTGCGCCATCGGCCGCGCAGGCCTTGAGGACCAGCCCGGGATCCTGCTCGCGAAAGACCTGCTCCGCGACCGGCATACCGGCGAGCACGCACGGCTCCTTGGCGAAGATGCGCGCGGAGGCCTGCACCTCCGGTTTGACGCAGGCGAAGGTGGTGATGTCCATAGGCCCGCGGTCCTCGCCGAGTGCGCGTGCGGCGGCCTCTCGGATGACAGCGGGGGTAAGGGGTTCGATATTATTCATAGTGTAGTGGCGGTCGCTCGGCCTTGGCCGTCGGACTTTAAATTCGTGTACGGTCCCCCATGTAAGATATCTCGAGACCAGGTGAGACTAGGTGAGAT
Organism: uncultured Candidatus Methylacidiphilales bacterium; assembly: GCA_964657775.1. GTDB lineage: Bacteria > Verrucomicrobiota > Verrucomicrobiia > Methylacidiphilales > UBA1321 > JABDGH01. The sequence goes on from CAZZWT010000100.1 coordinate 2,888, forward strand.
GAGGCGAGATAGGGTGGGATGAAGGTTAGGAACAGGCTCGGCACGCTTGAGGCGGCGCGGGGAGAGTTTCGATAAAAAAGAAAGTGTGTGCATGACAAATAGAGTAACCATTATGACAACTATAGTCAACCGATTCTTCGTTCTTTTTGTTACTTCTTTTGATGTTTGTGAACAAGGGGGGGGTGTGTTTACGGGTTTGCTTTCTGTTGAGCGGACCAATATTGCTCGATGCGTTTCAGCTCCGCCCGGCATTCTTCCTCCGGGCCCTCGTGATTTTGATCGATGGCCAGCTTCAGCCCCTTTTGCCAAAGTTCTTTTTCGCTGATGAGATTCTTGCGTTGACCCGCGATCCGCGCCAGCAGCATCGTCACGATCATCCAGTCCGGCTTTTTATCCAGCGCCATGCGCAGGACAGCATCCGCTTCATCGACGCGGCCTCCATCGAGTAAAGCCTTGCCCAGGCTGAACATGATGAGTTCATCATTCGGCCGCGTTTTGAGGAGACTTTCGTACTTGGCGATCAGGGCGTCGTTGCTCATGGAACCACCCTATCATGGAAGGCAGATTTCGCACAGAGGACTGAAGAGGGCTGAAGAGGCCGAAGCAAAATGATTCGCACGGAGGCCACGGAGCCACGGAGGGTGGAAGAATTGTTTCTGAGTCTTGCCTTCAACTCCGTGGCTCCGTGCTCTCTGTGCGAAACTGTTTCCCGTTTTCCTGCCTTCATGTTTTCCTGTCAAAGAATTACCGGGGTCGGTTAATGTCGAGGTATGCAATCGAGCCATCCTTACTCCGAGTTTGAGAACACAGAGCATTGGAAAGTCGTTGATGCGGCAATACGAGACTTGGAAAAGAATGAGGACGTAAAATTGGAAACCGCTCGCGAATACGTCGTCGGATATTTGTGCAAAAAGCTGGCCGGCAAAAGCGTCTCCAACGGCGTGGGCTCCTGATTCAAAAACAACTTTTCTCCGTCGCTCTTTTCATCTCTTTGCTTCCTCTGCGTTCCTTTGCGGCTAATGAATCGGTATGGCGCATTATGACGTGGTGATTGTCGGTGCGGGGCACAATGGGCTGACCTGTGCCTGCTACCTGGCCAAGGCGGGGCGCAAGGTGCTGGTGCTGGAGCGGCGCCATATCGTCGGCGGCGCGGTCTGCACGCAGGACGATCTCATCCCCGGCTACCGGCTGGATGTTGGGTCGTCGGCGCACATCATGATTCACCTCACGCCCGTGCTGCGTGACCTGGAGCTGCACAAGTACGGCCTCGAATATCTGGAGATGGACCCGTGGGCCTATTACCCGATTCTCGGCACTGGCACGGGCATCAGTTTTTACAAGGACATCGACAAGACCTGCGCCAGCATCGCGAAGATTTCGCCCAAGGACGCCGAGGCCTATCGCGCCTTCGTCGCGCATTGGGGCGAGCTGAACGAGGGCATCTTCGAGACGTTCCTGAAGCCGCCCTCACCGGGCAAAATCTTCGGCACCATCTTCAAGCGGAACCTGCTCAATTTCCGCTC
>CAZZWT010000100.1:4420-9917 GCA_964657775.1 uncultured Candidatus Methylacidiphilales bacterium
AAATTGTGGTCGTCGATGGATACCTCGCGCCAACTGATGGCACCCTACGGCGCGGTGATCGAGGAGCTGTTCGAGCATCCCGCGATGCGCACCGCGCTGGCGTGGCTCTCCGCGCAATCGGGTCCCGCGCCGACGGAAATGGCCACGGGCGACATGCTCGGCTGGAACGCGATGATTCACAAATCCGGCGCGAAGCGGGCGAAGGGCGGGAGCGGTGCGCTGACGCAGGCGATGGCGAAGTGTTTGCTCGCGCATGGTGGGGAGATCGTATGCAATGCTGAAGTCGTCAGCGTTGCACCCACGCCCGAATATATCTTCTCCGTAGCGGACATCTGGAAAACAACTTATCAGGTCGGTGAGGACCTTTATGATGTCAGTTCGACTCGAGTTGTTTCCGCAATCCATATACACACATTTTTCGGCAAGCTGCTGAAGGATTCGCCAGCGGGTTCAGAACTTCATACCAGCATTCCGGAGGAACTCAAAAAACGCGTCGCCCGCACGCGCATCGGCAACGGCTTCGGCATGATCGTCCGCCACGCCGTGGAGGAACTCCCCGATTACGGCGACAAGTCCGCTTCCACGGGTCCCCTGCCCGGCACGAAGGATTACCAGACCTCGCTCCAGCTCCTTTGCCCGTCGATGGATTACCTCAACTCCTCGCACCGCGACTTCATGTTCGGCCTGCCGCCGCAGCAGCCGAGCGTCGTGGCCATGAGCTTCTCCGCGCTCGATCCCACCCTCGCGCCCGAGGGCAAGCACACGCTCTTCACCTGGGGCCAGTACCATCCCTACGAAATGAGCAACGGCGAGAATTGGGACGCCATCCGCGAGCGCGAGGCCGACAAACTCTACGACCTCGTCTGCCAGTACGCGCCTAATATGAAGGGCAAGATGATCGCGCGCTACATCCAGACACCGCTCGATATTGAGCGCACCCTGGGCCTTTTGCGCGCGAACGTGATGCATCTCGAGATGAGCCTTGACCAGATGTTCATGTTCCGCCCCCTGCCCGAGCTCAGCGAATACAAAGTCCCCGGCCTGCCCGGCCTCTACCTCACCGGGGCCAGCACGCACCCCGGCGGCGGCGTTTTTGCGGCGAGCGGCTATAACACCGCGCGGGTCATCCTCGGCGAGCGGTAATAAAAAGGTAGCCGGGGCAGGCCCTGCACCGGAGTCGTTGTGCGCGCGCGCGTGACGACCGGGATGCTCGCTTAAAAGACAACGTATCTTTTGAAATTGGATACACAGGCGTCCCGGACGGGACGCTCCGGCACAAGGGCCTGCGCCGGCTACCTTTCTAATTACCTCGCCAACTTCGCGGCCTCCGCGTGCAGCGCGAGCCACTTCTTATAGATTTGCGCCATCGCATGCGCGCGATCTACATTGGGTTCGGTCTCGGACAGGATCTTCGCCACGTGCAGGCCGTAATTCGTCACCTCGCTCTGCGTCAGGCAGACTGCCTGCGCGAAACGCGCGCCGGAGTTGTCCCAAATGAGTTGCTGTTTCCGGTCCGCGGCCATGGAGGCGCGCACGCTTTGCTCAAATCCGGGCAGTGAAACTTTATCGAGCCGGATCGCGCTGTCGCTGGCGGCGAACTTCTTCAGGATGGCCATGTCGTCCTTCGCCGTGGCGGAAATCCGCGTGCCGTAGTCGGAGATGTCGTGCGGCGCGGACTTGATCCAAAAGAGCAGCGATAGCTCCGATTCCTGGTTGCAGAAATCGTAAAACAAACTGTAGCCATCATTCAACGCCGCCTGCCCGCCGTGGCTGTCAGCGGCGCGGAGCGTACCTCCGCCAAGGTTCAGCGCCGATAGAACGGCCAGGATCAACCAGCGAGCGGGTAATTTCATTTCCCAACCTAGCGCACAACGGCGCGGGCGATAGGGACCCACGCGTTTAATCTGCCCGCTTGCCTCCAACCATCTGCCAGCTAACTTCATTGAGGTCCCTGTCGAGGATAGCTATTGCATGCAGTCGAGCCCCCGCAGCGCCATGCCAGATTCGATTCCTTCGTCCACCCCCGATTTCCGGTTGCTCTTTGAGTCATCGCCGAGCGCCTACCTCGTCCTCTCGCGCGAGTTCCGCATCATCGCGGTAAGCGATGCCTACCTCAAGGCCACGCTCACGTCCCGCAAGGGGGTCCTGGGTCGCGGTCTTTTCGAGGTCTTTCCCGATAATCCCGACGACCCTAACGCCGACGGCGTGCGCAATCTCCGCGCCTCCCTGGAGCGGGTGCTCGCCCTGCGCAAGCCCGACACGATGGCGGTGCAGAAGTATGACATCCGGCGGCCGGAATCGGAGGGCGGCGGCTTTGAGGAACGGTACTGGAGCCCGGTCAATACGCCGGTCTTCGCCGCGGATGGCGGCATCACCTGCATCATCCATCGCGTCGAAGACGTGACCGATTTTATCGAGTTGAAACGAAAAGACCTGGAGCTGACGCTCGACCACCAGAAGATGGAGACGGAACTCTTCCTGCGCGGACAGGAATTGACCCAGACGAACCAGGAACTGCGCGCGACCAACGCGAAGCTGGCCTCGGCCATGGAGGAGTTGGAGGGTTTCAGCCGCTCCGTCTCGCACGACCTGCGCTCGCCGCTGCGCCACATGCGGGGCTATTCCGAGATGCTTCTGTTGGATGAGACCTCGAAGTTGAGCGAGACGGGCAAGCGCTACGCGACCGTGATCGTGGAGGCGAGCCAGCGGATGTCGGGGTTGATCGATAACCTGCTCGAGTTTTCCCGCATGGGCCGCACCGCCATGCAGGAGGTGCTGGTCGATACCGACGCGCTCATTGCCCAGGTCAAGGCCGAAATGGCGCCGGACCTGGCCGCGCGCGAAATCGCCTGGACGATCGACTCACTGCCCGCCGTCCGCGCCGATCGCGCGCTCATGGTCCAGGTCTGGACGAATCTGATTGCCAACGCGGTGAAATACACGCGCAACACCACACCGGCGCGGATCGAGATCGGTTGTGAGCGCAAGGAGAAGGAGTTCATCTTTCACGTGAGGGACAACGGCGCGGGCTTCGACATGCGCTATGCGGACCGGCTTTTCGGCGTCTTTCAGCGCCTGCACCGATCGGAGGAATTCGAGGGCAACGGCATCGGCCTGGCCAATGTGCGCAAGATCATCCTGCGCCACGGCGGCCAGACCTGGGCGGAAGGCCGTCCCGACCAAGGGGCGACGTTTTATTTTTCCATGCCGGCGAGGTGAGCCGCAGACAATGGTCAACAGTGCAAGCCTTGGGTCGGGCTGTCTCCGAAGCGCCACGCTTGATGGCGATCACGTGAATTTCCGCTATCGCCGCCACCGTGTCGTCACCGGTCCGCCCCGCAATGTTTACTCTAGTCCTGTTGCTGGTTCGGAGCGAAAAGGCATACTCGCCTTCGCTTAACTTTCTGGTTGAGCAGATAGTTTTTGAAACCCAATCCAACATCCCCCGGAGAAAATGAAAAACCTGAAACTTAGCCTCGCCGCCATTGGATCGCTCTCGATCCTGGCCACCGCCCCCACGCACGCGCAGCTCGCTGCCTGGACTTTTGAAAATGACCCTGTTGCCGTCAATAATAACCCGGCCCCCTCCGCCGGAACTGGAACCGCCGATTCGATTGGCATGGACACTTACCCCACGCCCAATGTCGGCGTGACTCAGGACGACGTCGTGGTTGGCGTTACTTCCGGCTCGAAGAGCGATACAGGCGCTAACGGCATTGCCGACGGCACCAACATCTGGCGGATTCGCGGCCAGGCTGGCGCCAATGGCGCGGCCAACGGTTGGTCGAGTGCGGCTCCCATCGCCTCGCAGGGCGCCCAGTTCTTCACGTCAACCGCGGGCGTCACATCCGGCAACATCAACGTCAGCTTCGATTGGTACGCGACGACTCAGGGCGAAGCGAACTTGGAACTGGCCTATACAACGAACGGTACGAGTTGGACCAATGTTCCGGTTTCCATCGGATCCGGTAACGCCGGCCTGCAGGTCTTGACCAACTCCACTTCGGCCAACACTGTCACTGGTTCCTACCTTAGCGATAATTTGCTGTCGGGAGGATCGAAAGCTGGCCAAGACTGGTTTACTGGCCTGACGGCGACCATTAGCAACCCGGCCGCGCTCAATGATCCGAACTTCGGCATTGAGCTGGTGAATGCGTCGACCGGCAAGGATGATGTCAGCACACAAGGCATCGCCTTGAATAATTCATCGGGCAACTGGCGTTTCGATAACGTCAGCATCACGGCTGCTGCGGTACCGGAGCCGTCCTCGTGGGCGCTGGGGCTTCTCGTCACCGGTGCCTTTGCGATGCTCGTCCGCCGGCAAAAAGGCAAGCGCGCTTAAATCTGCTTTGCGACCCCGGAAAGCCCTCGCGCTGGAAACGGTGCGGGGGCTTTTGCTTTCCTGTTTTTGCTCTTCAACCCACTTATACAAACGCCTCAAATCGGCATTGCTAAAATCGGCTTTTGGCTTACGATTGCACCTCCCTAATTATGAAATCGACCCTCAAACCCAAAACGAAAAAGGCGGCTGCCAAGTTGACTGCAGTTTCCTCCACCAATCGCGGCCCTGTGATGAATGGTGCGGAAGTCCTCGTTGCGTCTCTGGAGCGAGAGGGAGTCGATACCATTTTCGCCTATCCGGGAGGCGCGAGCCAGTACCTGCATCAGGCGCTGACCAAATCGAAGAAGATCCGCACGATTTTGCCCCGGCACGAGCAGGGCGGAGGCTTCATGGCGGCGGGCTATTCCCGTGCGACCGGTCGCGTGGGCGTGTGCATGGCGACCAGTGGTCCCGGCGCGACCAATCTCGTGACGGCGATTGCCGACTGCTACATGGATTCCATCCCGCTCGTGGTGGTGACGGGTCAGGTGCCCTCGGGCAACATTGGCAAAGGCGCGTTCCAGGAAACGGACTTCTTCGGCATGACGTTGCCGGTGGTGAAGCATAGCTACCTGGTGATGAACGCGAACGACATTCCGCGCATCGTGAAGGAAGCTTTCTACATCGCAAACAGCGGTCGTCCCGGCCCCGTGATCGTGGATATCCCGAAAGACAAGCAGCGGGCCAACGTCCAGCCCATTTGGCCCAGCAAGGTGGAACTGCGCGGCTACAAGCCGGAGAAAAAAGCCGACGACCTGGCCCTGAATGAATTGATCGGCCTGATCGAAAAGGCGGAGAAGCCGGTGCTCTATGTGGGCGGCGGCATCATTTCCTCCGGCGCGACCAAGGAATTGCTGGAATTTGCCGAGCTGACCAACATCCCCGTGTGCACCACGCTGATGGGCATCGGTTGCTTCCCGGAAAGTCACCCGCTCTCGATGAAGTGGCTGGGCATGCACGGCAGCTACTACGCGAATCGCGCGGTGAACGAGGCTGATCTCCTGCTCGCGTTCGGCGTGCGTTTTGATGATCGCGTGACGGGCAAGCTGTCCGAGTTCGCCAAGCACGGCACGATCGTCCACATCGACATCGACTTCGCCGAGTTCAACAAGAACA
>CAZZWT010000101.1:0-6730 GCA_964657775.1 uncultured Candidatus Methylacidiphilales bacterium
GCCATTGACGAAAAAGCCACGCCCGAGGCCAAAGACGTAATGCTGATCGCCGCCGCCCAGCGGGTCGAGCATTACGAGATGGCCGGTTACACCAGCGCGATCGCGTTGGCCAAGGCGCTCGATCTCACCTCGGCAGTGAAGGCGCTTTCGCAAACGCTGAGCGAGGAAGTGGCCACGGACGCGAAGTTGACGAAGGCCAACTCGGCGGCTTTGCCCAAGGTCGCATCGTCGGAAGACGAAGAAGAGGAATAGTCGCCACCTTCCATCTTGCGTCAGCGGAAACTCTCCGCTGACGTATCCGCACCATGTTCGCGTTTTTCTCGAATAAGCTCGGCTGCCTCGGCTCCGCCGCCGTATCGATCCTCGGCACCGCGCTGCTGTTTTTGCTGATGCGGAGCTGTTCGCCGTAGACAAGCCGGGCGCCGAATTCCGGATTACGTTTTCGCTAAATCTTAGCCAATTCCGCCACCGGCTTCGTGGGCCGCACCGTCTTCAACAAATCCTGCAGCAAAATCGCCTGGAGTGGTTTTCTCAAATAACCATCAAAGCCGAGATCGAGGAACTTCTTCGTCTCGCCTTCGAGGTCCTCGGCGGTCAGCGCCAAGATAACCGGGCACGCCTCGCCGAGTTTCTTTCGAATCAGGCATGTCGCATCGATGCCGTTCATCTCCGGCATCTGCACGTCCATTAGGATGACATCATAGGCTTTCTTCGCCACCGCCTCGACTGCGCGCTTGCCGTTGACCACGAGATCGGCGGCGTAACCTAGGCGCGAAAGCATGAGCATTTGCACCTTCTGGTTCACGGGGTGGTCCTCCGCGAGCAGGATGCGCAGCGGATGCGTCTCCGCCATCGTGCCGTCGAGTTTCTTCTCGCGTGCCTTCGCCGCCGGCGCAGAGGCGACGCCGGTGATTTTGACCAGCGCGTGATAAAGCTGGGAGTGCTTGATGGGCTTCGGAATCTGGAATTCAAAGAGCTCGGCTTCCTCACCGGTGATAATCTCGCCGGACGATGAAAGCAGCACCATGGGCAGCACCGGCTTGCGGCGCCGGATTTCTCGGGCCAGGGCGACGCCATCCATGCCGGGCATTTGCAGATCGAGCAACGCGAGCGTGAACGGATATTGCGCGAGCCGCTCGATCGCTTCCGCCCCCGCCGCCGCCGTCATCGAGTTCATGCCCCAAATCTTAAGCTGCTTTTCCAGGATGCGCCGGTTGACCGCATTGTCGTCCACGATGAGTGCGGTGAAGGGCTTCAGGAGGGCGGGCGAAGGCGGAGGAAACGCGATGCTGGGCTCGGCCGCGGCCTTCATCGTCACGGTGAAAAAGAAAGTCGAGCCGACGCCCGGCGTGCTTTCCACCCACATGCGGCCGTTCATAAATTCAGTCAGCCGCTTGCAGATGACGAGGCCGAGCCCGGTGCCACCATAGCGCCGCGTGGTGGAAGTATCGACCTGCTGGAAGGCGCGGAAAAGTTTGTCGATGCTCTCCTTCGGGATGCCGATGCCCGAGTCGGCGACGGCGAACTGAAGACGGTATGCGTCCACGTCGCGCGAGAGGAGTTGCACCTCGATCGAGACCTCGCCCTTGGCCGTGAACTTGATGGCGTTGCCAATCAGGTTAACCAAAATTTGCCGCAGTCGCATGGCATCGCCTATCAGGTGGGGCGGCACATCGGGCGCGATGAGATAGGCGGCCTCGAGTCCCTTCGCCCGCACTTGCGCGGAGAAGAGGCCAAGCGCTTCCTCCACGCATTGTTCGAGGCTGAACGGGCTCGATTCGATCTGCATCTTACCTGACTCGATCTTGGAAAAATCAAGGATGTCGTTGATGACGGAGAGGAGCGCCTCGCCGCTCGACTGAATCGTGTTGACGCAATCGCGCTGGCTGTCGGTCAGTTCCGTGTCGGCGAGCAGGCTGGTCATGCCAATGACGCCGTTCATCGGCGTACGGATTTCGTGGCTCATAATGGCGAGAAATTCGCTCTTGGCGCGGTCGGCCGACTCGGCCAGTTCTTTCGCTTCCTTGAGCTGCTCGTTGCGCTGCCGCAATTCGCCTTCCTGCCAGCAAAGCATGTTCATCTGCATCTTCATGAAATCGATCATGGAGATGACACCAAGATATTTTCCGTCGGCAGACGTGACGATCACGTCATCCAAGCTCCGTTCGGAGAGGCGGCGCTCCAGTCGCTTTTGCGCGCCGAAGAAATCGGTGGAAGGCGTCACGACCACCGTCTGATCAAGTGGGATGACGAGCGGCACCAGTACATCCGCGATTTCCTTCGCCACCGGACCGAAAATGACGCGCGGCACGGAGGTGTGCCCGAGCGGCTTGTCGGCGAAAAGCGCCTGCCCGTACTTCGCGCTCAGTGCGGACGAAAGCATGCGGAAGCTAACCAGCCCGCAGAGCAGGTCGCGTCCATCAAAGGCGGCGGCGTAGTCGACGCCGGCCGTCAGCATTTTGCCATAGACATCGGCCACGGTCTGGCTGCAATGGTAAGCTGTCCGATGGTGGACGGAAGCCGACCAGTCGACGGCATTTCCATCGGCAAAAGGATGTCTCATCAACCTTGTTATCGAACCGGTGGTGAAACCAATAAGTTACGATTGCGTGGCGAATAGGTTACGAATCACAAACTGTTGTCGGATAACAGCTATCGTGAACTAAAGCCATCCCCTACCGGGTAGGCTTTGAATCGCGTCAGGCTAAACCAAGTCTCAACCAGCTCCTGTAATTTTTCGATCCGGGTCGGTTTGATGAAGTACCCGTTGGCGCCCAGCAGGGCCGTTCGTTCGACATCCGTCGGGCGCGTGGAGGCACTCAGGATATAGATAGTCAGTTTTTTCAGCACGGGATGCTGGCGGACATACTCCAGCACCTCATAGCCACTTTTTTTGGGCAAGTTCAAATCGAGGAAGACGACCATGGGCAACGGAAATTGGGCCCGGTCGGCAAAGGCGCCACGGCCGTCCAAGTAATCGATCGCTTCCTCGCCATTGGTCACGCACTGAAGCGGATTCGGGATGTTCGCCTTGCGGAAGGCGCGCTGCATCATGAACACATCGTCCTCGCTGTCCTCAACGAGAAGGATGACGTGCCCGGCCAGGGAATGGTGGACCCGTTCAGGAGTTTCCATAAATCAACGTACCGCCTTTCGGAGCTCGATCCAAAATAAAGTTCCCGCGCGCGCCGGCCCCGATTCGAGGCCGACCTTCCCGCCCATGCGCTCGACGCCCTTGCGCACGATGGCGAGGCCGATGCCGGTGCCTTCGCTCTTGTCTTTCTGGAGACGCTCGAAGACGCGGAAGATTTTCTCGTGGTATTCCACCGGAATGCCGATGCCGTTGTCCTCGATCGCCAGCCGGACCATGTCGCCACGTTCCTCGGCGCGAAAGACCACAACGGGCGCTACCCCGGCCGGCACGAATTTCAACGCGTTGCCGAGAAGATTGGCGAGAATCTGCGTCAGGGTAACGGCGTTCGCCATCACCGGGGGCAAGGGTGTCATCGTTTTGATGGTCGCGCGGAGGTCGCTGATGTCCTGCTCGAAAAGAGAGCGGGCATTCCGCCAGGCCTCCTCGAGATCGACCGGTTCGATTTCCATCTGCGCGCGGGCGGCTTTTCCGTAAGCGAGGAGGTCGAGCACGAGTGCATCCATCGTCTCCGCCGAACGGACGATCCGCTTGGCGTACCGTTCCGCGTCCGCGTCCAGCTTCGGCGCATAGTCATCCAGCAAAATCCGGGCGAAGGCCTGCATGGAGCGCAGCGGCGCGCGCAGGTCGTGGGCGATGGAGTAAACCAGCGTTTCCAGTTGCTCGTTGGTCTCGGTCAGTTCCGCCGTGCGCTCCCGCACGAGATTTTCCAGCATCGCCTGCGTATCTTTTCTCTCGGCCAGGAGGTTCCGCACCTCTTGCTGCCGCTGGCGCGCGCGGAGGGCCACGGCCACCGTGCTGGAAAGCGTGCCGCGGCGGAAAGGCCGCTCGAGCAGCGTCACGTTTGCGCGCGTGCCGAGCGAATCGAGGATGTGGAGGCGCTCCGGGCTGGCCTCACCGCCGCTGGTGATCATCGTGATGGGAATATCCGACCAAGGCGGCTGGCGGTCGAGCATGACGCTCAACGACCGGACGGACACGGAGTTGAGCGTTTCTTCCGCGAGCAGAAGCACGTCATTGTGGCACTCGGCCTCCCGGCAGATTTCCTCCATATCGCGACAGACGTGAGCCTGATGCCCGGATGCAACGAGGAATTTTGCCGTGACCTGACCATCGTTGCCCGTGGGGGCAAGAATGAGAATTCGGGGAACAGCGCCCTGTCGCTGACGCACGGTGAAATCATCCATCGCCTAAAAGTTTCGCTCCGTCTTTTTCAAGATGCCGGCAGCATCCCCGTCCCCCTTCTCTCGCACAAACGCGGGCAACCCGGTGAGCACACCCTGAAAGTTGGTCAACGCCTCGCCCACTTCAATTCCGTCCACATCGACCTTGATTTCGCGAATGGTGCGCTCGTGATTGCCGCTCCGCTTCTTGATGACCGAGATGGCCTGCTTGACGGTGCCGCGCGCCTCGAAGTAACGGAGCAGCACCACGGTGTCGGCCAGGTAGGTGAGATCGACCGTCGATTGCATGCTGCCGACGATTCCCTGCTGGGCCAGAACGATGATGGTGATGACGCCCTGCTGGTTCAAGAAAGCCAGCAGCTCGTGCAATTGCCGCGCGAGATAATGCTCCTCCGGCATCGCGTTGAGATAGCCGTTGATGCTATCGACGATGACCATCCGCGTCTCGTGCTTTGTCACGGCATCGCGGATCCGATGCGCCAGCTCTCCCGGGGAAATCTCCGCGGGATTAATCTGATCGATCACGATCATTCCGCTATCGAGATGCGGCTTCAGGACCATCCCAAGCGATGCCGCACGGGTAGTCAGCGTTTCCAGCGTCTCGTCGAAAATGAACATCAGGACTTTTTCGCCCTTCCGCGCGGCTTCGAGGGCGAACTTCACCGCCAGGGTCGATTTGCCTGTTCCCGGCGGCCCCATGAACATGTTGCTCGTGCCGCGGTCCAAGCCGCCCCCGAGGAGGGAATCGAGCCCCGCGATGCCGGAGGGAAAGTGGTCCCGCTCGAATTTGGAAAAATGATTCGAAGCGACCAGGCGAGGAAAAATAACCATGCCGCCCCTTTGCAGAATAAGGTCGTGATTGCCCTCGTGAAACTTCACCCCGCGAATTTTTTGGATATTGATCTGGCGGTGCGAAATGCCGTAGGTCGGGGACGAGGTCGACAGCGCGATGACGCCATGCGCGATGCTCTCGATCTGCAGGTCCTTCACGCCGGAGGTGCAATCGTCCAGCATCAAGACCGTACACTTGCGCCCGGCGAAGAACTGCTTGAGGCGCAGGATTTGCCGGCGATAGCGCAAGGGCGTCTCCGCCAGCATGCGCATTTCCGAAAGGGAATCGAAGACGAGCCGGGCGGGCGCAACGTCCTCCACTTCCTCGATCAGCGCTTTCGTGGTCAAGTCGAGCTCGATTTCGGAAGGATGAAAGAACGTGTTGCTGGTGCTTTCTTCCAGCCGCTTTTCCACGGCGGAAAGTTCGAAGAACGCGATTTTATCGAGATTCCAAGCATGAGAAGCCGCGATCGCTTCCAGTTCCTCCTTCGTCTCGGAGAGCGTGATGTAGAGCCCCTTTTCCCCGCGGCGCGCACCTTCCATCAGGAATTGCAGGGCCAGCGTGGTCTTGCCCACGCCGGGCGGTCCCTGCACCAGATAAAGGCGGTTGGCCGGAAGACCGCCCCCGGTGATGGCATCCAATCCGTGAAGTCCTGTGGGGCAGCGTGCATCCAAACTCATGTTATAAAAACGCTACCGAGGGTCCTTTTGCGGTCAACTCCCTGCTTGAAAAGGATGCTTAATTGAGGTGATTCTCACCTCTCAGGAAAAGGTGAAAGGCCCCGACGACACGTTAAAAATAATTGTCCGTCCCGTTTGACTCGCATCAAGGAATGGCCCTTTCTCCTCCAGGCCGGCCACCCACGTGGACGGCCTGGACGTGCCGTTTTACAACCCCGCGACCGACTGCGTGTAGGGTGCGTCGATTTCATACTCCACCGTGATCGATTCCTTCTCGCTAGGCTTCAGGTCGAACTGCCAGTTCACTTCGCCGGTGTCGTCATTATGTGACTTGAAGGCGGGCTCCGCCTTGTTCACGGAGATCGTGATCTGGCCATTCTTCGAGACCGGCAGTTGGTCGCGCAGCTTGAAGGAGGCCGTTGTGTCCTTGAAGTTCTGCACCTCGATGGTGAAGCTGCGCTTGTAGATTTTCTGTCGCGTGAGGATGCCGCCGACTTCCTCCTTCTTCACGCCTTCGGTGCGCGTGACCTTGATGTTTTCATCCGCGCCGAGGAAGAGATCGAACGACGCGTTGGCCGCGACGAGTCCGATGTTGGACTTGCCGATGAAGTTGTTGCCGAGAAACGTGTTGATCTCGCCCGCCAAGAGCGGCCCGCCGGAGGAGTTCGTCACCCGCGTCTTGAGGAATGCGCCCGCGACCAGCTTCGGCGTGGCTTCGTAGGTCCACTCGCCCTTCAGCGTCTGGACCGAGATCGCGCTGCGATGCGGCTGGTCGTCGCTGGGAATGGAGGTTCGCGCCGGCACGGTGAACGTCGCCGACGGGCCGAGCGTGCGGACTTCGGCGACTTGCATCGCGGCTTCAACCGGAGGAGGCGGCGTGGCC